>DATAOG010000320.1:0-3066 GCA_036265855.1 Geminicoccaceae bacterium
TGCCTGATCTCCTGCGACCCCAACCTGCGGCTCGCGCTCTGGCCCGACGCCGAGGCGGCCCGTAGAGGGCTGCACCTCGCGATGCGCGAGGCCGAGCTGATCAAGATCAGCGACGAGGAGCTGCGCTTCCTGACCGGCTCCGATGATCCGGCCGAGGCCCGCCGGCAGCTCTGGCACGACCGGCTCGAGCTGATGGTGGTGACGCTCGGCGCAACCGGCTGCGTCTACTTCACGCCCGGCCATGACGGCGTCGTCGCGGGCTTCAGCGTCCAGGCGATCGATGCGACCGGCGCCGGCGACGGCTTTGTCGCCGGCCTCCTCCAGGGTCTCGCCCGCGATCGCGCCGCCGCGCGCGATCCGCAGCGCCTGCGCGAGATCTGCCGGCTCGCCTGCGCCGTGGGGGCGTTGACCACGACCGAGCGCGGCGCGATCCCGGCCTTGCCGACATTGGAGCGGGTGCGGCATTTTCTCGACGAGCGCCCGGCGGCCGGCCCGCCGCTGGGACCGAGCACGCCCGATCGGTGCCCGCGCCCGGACTGAACCGTCGGCCGCGGGCGAACGGACAATTATCAGGGCGGGGAGGCCGAGCTCATGACCACGCGAGAAGGCGACGTCCACGGGCTGGCGCGGACCGCGATGGCCTACGTGCTGGCCGGCGGCCGCGGCTCGAGGCTGATGGAGCTGACCGACAAGCGGGCCAAGCCCGCGGTGTTCTTCGGCGGCAAGTCCCGGATCATCGATTTCGCGCTCTCGAACGCGATCAACTCGGGCATCCGCCGGATCGCGGTCGCGACCCAGTACAAGGCGCACAGCCTGATCCGCCATCTGCAGCGCGGCTGGACCTTCTTCCGCCCGGAGCGCAACGAGAGCTTCGATATCCTGCCGGCCTCGCAGATGGTCTCAGAGCACCAGTGGTATCTCGGGACCGCGGACGCCGTGACCCAGAACATCCAGATCATCAACAGCTACGCGCCCGAGCACATGGTGATCCTGGCCGGCGATCACGTCTACAAGATGGACTACGCGCTGATGATCGGGCAGCACGTCAGCCAGCGCGCCGACGTCACGGTCGGCTGCCTGGAAGTGCCGCGCCCGGACGCAACCGGCTTTGGCGTCATGCAGGTCGACGCGCAGGACCGGATCGTGCAGTTCCTGGAGAAGCCGGCCGATCCGCCGGGCATCCCCGACCGCCCCGAGCTGGCGCTCGCCAGCATGGGCATCTACGTGTTCGAGACCAAGTTCCTGTTCGACCAGCTGCAGCGCGACGCCGACGACCCGCACTCGAGCCACGACTTCGGCAAGGACATCATTCCGTACCTGGTCAGGCACGGTAAGGCGGTCGCGCACCGCTTTCCCCGCTCCTGCGTGCGCAGCTCATCCGAGCCCGAGGCCTACTGGCGCGACGTCGGCACCGTCGATGCCTACTGGGAGGCGAACGTCGACCTCACCGACTTCGTGCCGGCGCTCGACCTCTACGACCACAACTGGCCGATCTGGACCTATGCCGAGATCACGCCGCCGGCGAAGTTCGTGCACGACGAGGACGGCAGGCGGGGCATGGCGACCAGCTCGATGGTCTCGGGCGGCTGCATAATCTCGGGCGCGAGGATCGACAAGTCGCTCTTGTTCACGGGCGTCCACGCCCACTCCTACAGCGAGCTCGCCCACGTCGTGGCGCTGCCCTACGTCCAGATCCGCCGCGGCGCACGGCTTTCCAAGGTCGTGATCGACCGCGGCGTCGAGATCCCGCCCAACCTGGTGGTCGGCGAGGACCCCGAGCTTGACGCGAAGCGCTTCCGCCGCACCGACAAGGGTGTGTGCCTGATCACCCAGCAGATGATCGACCGCCTGCAGGGTTGAGCGGGGAGGCCGCGGCAGATGGCCTCGATCGGGATTGGGCCGGCGGCTGCAGGACGGCCGGTGCGGGTGCTGTTTGTCACCTCCGAATGCTACCCGCTGATCAAGACCGGCGGGCTCGCGGACGTGGCCGGCGCGCTGCCGCTGGCGCTCGGCGCGCTGGGCGGCGAGGTCCGGGTCCTGCTGCCGGCTTATCCGGGCGTGCTCGACCAGCTGGGCGAAGTCGAGGCGGGGGCGCCGATCGCCGATCTGTTCGGCGGCGAGGGGCGGCTCCTGAGTGGGCGGACTGCCAATAAGCTTGAGGTGATCGCGCTGGAGGCGGCGCACCTCTACGACCGGCCCGGCAACCCCTATCTTGGCCCGGACGGCCGGGACTGGCCGGACAATCACCTGCGCTTTGCCGCGCTCGCCTGGGTCGGCAGCCGGATCGGGCTCGGCGAGCTCGGCGCCTGGCGGCCGGAGCTGGTCCATGGCCACGACTGGCAGGCGGGCCTCGCGCCCGCCTATCTGAGCTTCGCGGGCGGGCCCCGGCCGGCGACCGTGATGACCATCCACAACCTTGCCTTCCCGGGGCTGTTCCCGGCCGCGCACCTGGCCTCGCTGCGCCTGCCGACAGCAAGCTTTACGGTCGAGGGGCTCGAGTACTATGGCCAGATCAGCTTTCTCAAGGCCGGGCTGCACTACGCCGACCGGCTGACCACGGTCAGCCCGACCTACGCCCGCGAGATCCGGACGCCGGCCCAGGGCATGGGCTTCGACGGCCTGCTCCGGCGCCGGGCCGCCGACCTCGCGGGGATCGTCAACGGGATCGACGCCGCGGTCTGGGACCCGGCCGCCGATCCCCGGAGCGAGGCGCCCTACGATGCCGCCCGCCTGGACGTGAAGGCGGTCAACAAGCAGGCGCTGCAGCGCCGTCTCGGCCTGAACCCGCGCAGCGATGCGCTGCTGTTCTGCGTGGTCAGCCGGCTGACCGCGCAGAAGGGCCTCGATCTGTTGCTCGAGGCTCTGCCGGGCCTGCTCGCGGCCGGCGGCCAGCTCGCGATGCTGGGCTCGGGCGATCCCGCGCTCGAGGTTGGCTGGCGCGCCGCCGCCCTGCGCTATGCCGGCGATGTCGGCGTGGTGTTCGGTTACGACGAGCCGCACTCGCACCTGTTGCAGGCAGGCGCGGACGCGATCATCATCCCGTCCCGCTTCGAGCCCTGCGGGCTC
>DATAOG010000321.1:0-8008 GCA_036265855.1 Geminicoccaceae bacterium
CGGGCAGCCGCGCGGCCGCTTCGGCATAGCCTCTGGCATCCAGGCTGAAATAGCAGCCGCTGCGCAGGACCACCTCGGCCGGCCGGCCGAGCCCGGCGGCGCCGAAGATCCGGCTCACCTGGTCGAAATATCTCGAGCCGCCGGCGCTCAGAATGATTGGCCCCGGCGCGAACAGATCCTCGCGGGCACAGGCGCGCGCGATCTCGACCAGGAAGTTCAGAAAGGCCTCGACCCTCGGCTCGGCCTCCCTCAGGCCCGCGCCCATGACGTCCTCGAAACCCTCGATGCCGACCAGCGCCAGCTCTGGCGTTGCTGCGACCGCGCGCGCGACCGCGAGCCCGTCTGCGAGGCTCCGGCAGCCGGTCCGGCCGCCGGCGACCCCGCCCTCGACCAGCACCTCGACCGGCCGGGCAAGCGGGTGCTCCTTCAGCTCGCGCTCGAGCGCCCGCACGCCGGCCAGCGAATCGACGACGCACAGGAACTCGAAGGTCGGGTCGGCCTCGAGCTCGGCGATCACGGTCCGGATCGCCTGGCGGCCGATCAGCTGGTTCGCGAGCAGCACGCGCGGCACGCCGAAGCGCCGGCAGACCATGAGCTGCTGGACGGTCGCGACCGTGATCCCGAAAGCACCGTCCGCCAGCTGGCGCGCGAACAGCTGCGGCGCCATCGTGGTCTTGCCGTGCGGGCAGAGCCGGACCTGGAAGCGCTCGAGGAAGCCGCGCATCCAGCGGCTGTTGTGGCTCAGCGCCGAGCCCTTGAGCAGCGCGACCGGCAGCGGCAGGTCCTGGCGCAACAGGTTCCAGCCCTGCCGGCCCGCCGCGCCGAGCGGCAGCGCGCCCGCGAGCGCCGGCCAGCCCTTGGTGGTCGGCTCGACCGGCGCGCGCAGCAGATCCTCGAGCTCCATGGTCAGCTTCTCCCAGCTCGCCATCGGCGGCCTGCAGCCCTCCGGGCCGGGCCAGATTAGCGCAGGCTGCGGCCGGCGCCAGCCTCAGCCCGGCCGCACGCAGTCGAGCATCGGCCCGAGCTGCTCGATCCGGGTCTCGATCGTGCGGACCCGCCCCTCGAGATAACGGCTCGGCCGCGCCGGCGACAATTTCCTGGGATTGGGCAGAATCGCGGCGAGCAGAGCCGCCTCACGCCGGCTGAGCTTGGCTGCGGGCTTGGCGAAATAGCGGCGTGCCGCGGCCTCGGCGCCGTAGACGCCGGGCCCGAGCTCGATCACGTTGAGGTAGACCTCGACGATCCGCCGCTTGGGCCAGAGCAGCTCGATCTGGAGCGTGAGCGGGACCTCCAGAGCCTTCCTCAGCAGGCTCCGGCCCGGCCAAAGGAACAGGTTCTTCGCGGTCTGCTGGGAGATCGTGCTGGCGCCCCGCGCGTGCCGGCCGGCGAGGTAGGCCTCGGTCTCGCCCTTCAGCGCCTCCCAGTCGAAGCCGAAATGCTCGCAGAACTGGTTGTCCTCGGACGCGATCACCGATTCCTGGAGCGCGGGCGCGATCTGGCTGAGCGACACCCAGTCCTTACGCAGGCCTTCGCCCTGGGCGAGCCGGATCAGCATCAAAGGCGTGATCGGCACCGGGACGAAGCGGTAGATCAGCAGCAGCGCCGGCGGCGCCAGCAGCGCGATCAGTCCGATCCGCAGCAGGATCTGTCGTACCCGGCCGGCCAGCGTCCGAGCCGCGGCTTTGCGACCTGCGGACTTGCGCTCGGCCGGTGCGGCGCAGCGCTCAGCCGCCGCGGGCCGCGCGGGCATCGGCCAGGATGCAGAGCAGCTCGAACATCATCGAGGCGCCGGTGAGCGCGGTCAGGCCGGAGGGATCGAACGGCGGCGAGACCTCGACCAGGTCGGCGCCGACCAGATCGAGGCCGCGCAGCGCCCGGATCATCAGCTGGACCTCGAGGCTCGTGAAACCGCCGATCTCGGGCGTGCCGGTGCCGGGGGCATAGGCGGGGTCGAGGCTGTCGATGTCGAAGCTGACGTAGGTCGGACCATCGCCGACCACGCGCCTTGCCTCGGCGATCGCCGCCTGCCAGCCCATCTCGTGGAACTCCGGCATGTAGATCACGCGCATGCCCGACTCGTGGCTGAAGCGCCAGACCTCTCGATCGTTGATCCCGCCGCGGATGCCGATCTGGACCGTGCGCCCGGGGTCGAGCAGGCCCTCCTCGACCGCGCGCGCGAACGGAGCGCCATGGTGATAGTTCGAGCCCAGATAGTTGGAGCCGGTATCGCAATGGGCGTCGAAATGGACCATGCCGACCGGCCGTAAGGCGGCGATCGCGCGCAGGATCGGCAGCGAGATCGAGTGGTCGCCGCCGGCCGAGAGCGGCACGATCTGGGCCGCGTGCACGCTGCGATAGAAGCTCGTGATCTCGTCGAGCGAGCTCTCGAGATGGAACGGCCGCTGCACCCAGGCATCGCCCAGGTCCGCGATCTGGCAGAGCTCGAACGGCGCGACTCCGCTCGCCTGGTTGATCTTGCGCATCAGCGAGGACTGGTTGCGGATCTCGCGCGGCCCGTGCCGGGCGCCGGGGCGGTTGGTGACGCCGCCATCGAACGGCACCCCGATCACCCCGATGTCGATGCCGTCGAATTCCTCGCGATAGGGCGCGCGCATGAAGGTGGCGAGACCCGTGTAGCGCGGCCGCGCCATCGGGTCCTCGAATTCGGGCAGCATGGACATCGATCAGGGCTCCGAGGTGGAACGGCCACCCTGCCGCCGCGGTCTTCGCGACGCAAGCCGCTTCGGTTGACCGGCCGGGGTGGTTCCGGCATTGCTGGGCCGCAGCGGGAGGCGGGCAATGACCGAGCTTCGGGTGAACGGCGAGCGGCTGTGGGACAGCCTGATGACCATGGCCGAGATCGGCGCGACCGCCAACGGCGGGGTCAACCGCCAGACGCTGACCGACGAGGACAGGCGCGGCCGCGACCTGTTCCGCAGCTGGTGCGAAAGCGCCGGGCTCACGGTCAGCGTCGACCGGATGGGCAGCATGTTCGCCCGCCGGGAGGGCACCGACCGGAGCCGCCCGCCGGTCATGCTCGGCAGCCATCTCGACAGCCAGCCGACCGGCGGCAAGTTCGACGGCGCGCTCGGCGTGCTCGCCGCCCTCGAGGTCGTTCGCACGCTGAACGATCGCGGCACCGGGACCACGGCACCGCTCGAGGTGGTCAACTGGACCAACGAGGAGGGCTGCCGCTTCCCGCCGGCGATGATCGCATCCGGCGTGTTCGCGGGCGTGTTCGACCTCGACTACGGGCTGTCACGCACCGACCATGCCGGCAAGACGATCGGCGCCGAGCTCGCTCGGATCGGCTACGCCGGGAAGGTGCCGGTCGGCGGCCGGCCCGCCGCCGCCCTGTTCGAGCTGCACATCGAGCAGGGGCCGATCCTCGAGACCGAGGGCAAGCGGATCGGCATCGTCACCGGCGGGCAGGGGGCGCGCTGGTACGACTGCGAGGTCGTGGGCGCGGAGGCGCATGCCGGCCCGACCCCGATGGAGCGCCGGCGCGATCCGCTGCGCGCCGCGGCGGCCATGCTCGAGGACGTCTTCAAGGTCGCCCACGCGCACAGCCCCGACGGCCGGGCGACGGTCGGTGAGTTTCAGGCCCATCCGGGCTCGCGCAACACCGTGCCGGGGCGGGTGCGCTTCACGGTCGACCTCCGCCACCCGGAGGGCGGCACCATGGAGGCGATGGACCGGGAACTGTCGGACGTGTTCGAGCGCGCCCGGGCGCGCCATCGCGGCCGGGTCGAGTGCCGGTGCGAGCAGATCTGGTACGCCCCCCCGGTCGCCTTCGATCCCGCCTGCATCGATGCGGTGCGCCGGGCGGCCGGGACCCTCGGCCTGCCGGCGCGCGAGATCGTGAGCGGCGCCGGGCACGACGCCGTCTACATGGCGCGCGTGGTGCCGACCGCGATGATCTTCGTACCCTGCAGGGACGGGATCAGCCACAATGAGGCGGAATACGCCTCGCCGGAGGCCTGTGCTGATGGCGCCGACGTGCTGCTGCGCGCCGTGCTCGCCCGCGCCGGGACGTGAGCATCAGTCGCCTGAAGCTGCGGGCTTGCTCGCCTCCGCGGTGAGGCGGCTCTGCCGGGTGATGAACGGCATCTGGGCGAAGATGAACAGGAAGGTCAGCCCCGAGAGGCCGAAGACCTTGAAGGTCACCCAGACGTCGGTCGACTGGGTGCGCCAGACCGCCTCGTTGAGCGCCGCCATCGCGATGAAGAAGAGCGCGTAGCGGAGCGTGAACCGGCGCCAGGCGGTATCGCTCAAGGGCGGCATCATGCGGCCCAGCAGCGGCTTCAACAGCGGCCGGTCGAACAGGAGCCCGCCGAGCAGGATCGCCGCGAACAGCGCCTGGACGATGGTCGGCTTCATCTTGATGAAGGTCTCGTCCTGGAGCCAGAGGGTCAGGCCGCCGAACACCGCGACCACGGCCGCGGTGAGCAGCGGGATCAGCGGGATCCGGCGCTGGATCGTCCAGGCGAGCGAGAGCGCGAGCAGGCTGGCGGCGATGATCGCGGCCGTCGCGGCCATCAGGCCGGCGCCGAGATAGACCAGAAAGAAGACTCCGAGCGGCCCGTAGTCGACCGCCGGCTGCAGCCAGCGCGGGGCTTCGCTGTGCGTGACGCTCATCTTCGGGCCGCCCGAACCGTCATCGCGGACAGATGCTAGCTTCCCGGCCCGCGGTCAAGCGGCGATCGCCTGGGCGCATGGCTTCCGGCGCCGGTCTCGACTACAGTGCGGGATGGAGCAGCCGGGGGGAGCTTGCGCCATGACCGCGATGACCGCTTCACGTCTCGAGATCCGACCGCTGTCGAGCGCGCTCGGCGCCGAGATCTTCGGTGTCGATCTGGCGGACCGCCTCGATGAGGAGACGGTGCGGGCGTTGCGCGCCGCGCTGCTCGAGCACCTGGTGATCTTCTTCCGCGATCAGGAACTGAGCCCGCACGGCCT
Source organism: Geminicoccaceae bacterium (assembly GCA_036265855.1). Lineage (GTDB taxonomy): Bacteria > Pseudomonadota > Alphaproteobacteria > Geminicoccales > Geminicoccaceae > DATAOG01. The sequence continues at coordinate 4,960 of DATAOG010000321.1, forward strand.
GCTGGCGCTCGCCGAGCGCTTCGGCGAGGTGGTCGAGTATCCGCTGATCAAGGGCCTGCCCGAGTGCCCGCTGGTGCTGCCGGTGATCAAGGAGCCCGAGGAGCGCGCCAACTTCGGCGGCGTCTGGCATTCCGACACCGCCTACCTCGAGCGGCCGGCGATGGCGAGCCTGCTCTATGCGATCGAGACGCCGCCGGCCGGCGGCGATACGATGTTCGCCAACATGTATCTGGCCTACGAGACCCTCTCCTCCGGCATGCGGCGCCTGCTCGACCGGCTCAAGGCGGTCAACGTCGCCGGCAAGGCGGTGGCGCTCCAGACCCGGCAGGAGATGTACAGCAAGCGCGGCACCGCGACCGACGTCGAGGCCGCGAGCGCCATTCATCCGGTCGTCCGCACCCATCCCGAGACCGGCCGCAAGGCGCTCTACGTCAACCTCGCCCACACCCTCCGCTTCGAGGACATGACTGAGGCCGAGAGCGCGCCGCTGCTGAACTGGCTGTTCGCCTGGCAGATCCAGCCCGAGCTCACCTGCCGGTTCCGCTGGCGCCCGGGCTCGCTCGCGTTCTGGGACAATCGCGCGAGCCAGCACTATCCGTTGAACGATTACCATGGCTACCGACGGATGATGCACCGGGTGACGCTCGCCGGCGATCGCTCGCGCTAACGGCTCGAACGATCGGCTCCGACTCCACCGGCCCGCTAAACTTCTGAATTCCCCTGAGGGCCGATGGTGCCCGCCGTCGCCCTTGCGCCGGACGACGGCGCCGCTAGGCTTGGATCACGTCTTCGGGGAGGTGACATGTCGGGCATGAGTTCGCGCCTGGGGATCGCGCTCGCGGGGGGATGGCTGCTCATCGCGCCGGCGGTCGCGGACGAGATCCGCGACTGGCCCTGCCATCAGCCTTATGCCGAACGTTTCGCGGCCGAGGACATCTGGGGCGGCCGGTTGCCCGGACCGTTGCCGGAGAACTGGGGCGCCGACGCCGGGGTCCGCGAGGTGGTCGCCTTCGCCGCCAATCCGGAAAACACGCCGAAGCAGGGCGGCGCCGAGATCCGGGCGCTCGCCGATCGGCTCGGGCCCGACCGAAGGCCGGCGCTGCTCGGGGTGTTCGCGGGCTTGCTGAACGAGTTCAATAGCCAGCGCGGAATTGTGATTGAGGGGGTGCGCGATCTGGTTGTGCGCGCTAAGATCATCCGTGAAGCTGTGGAACGGGACGATGCGGCACTCGCCGCACTGCCGAGCGAGGCCGGCTCCGAGGCCGAGCAGCAGCGCAAGGGCCATCAGGAGGCGCGCTTCTGGAATGCTCGCAACATGGACGACGCGCTCGACGACGCCCGGTTCCTCTGCCATCGCTACGGCTATCTGGAGGAGAAGCTACGGCGTCTGAGCGCCGCGATCCATGCGGCGTGGTGAGGCTCTCGAGGTAGGCCGATCCGGAAACCGGACGGTCGTGACAATCATGGCCAAGGGGACGACGACTATGCGCAACTCCTGCTGGTGGGTGACCACCGCGCTTGCCCTGGCGTTCAGCCAGTCTGCCTGCACGAGCCAGGGCATGCGCACGCAATCCGAGAAGCCGGTGGCGATGACCGGCGCCGGCGGCGGCTGGCCGGTCTATGGCGGCGATATGTCGAACACGCGCTATTCCGCCAGCGATCAGATCAACGCCGGCAACGTCCAGACCCTGCATCTCAAGTGGCTGTTCCAGACCGGCGTCATCGGCTCGTTCGAGACGACCCCGATCGTCGAGGACGGCGTGATGTACATCACGACGCCCTACAACCACCTGTTCGCGATCGACGCCCGCACCGGCAAGGAACTCTGGAGCTACGAGCACAAGCTCGGCACCACGATCTTCTGCTGCGGGCCGAACAACCGCGGCGTCGCGCTCGCCGGTGACAAGGTCTACATGGCGACGCTCGATGCCGCCCTGGTCGCGCTCAACAAGAAGACCGGCGACGTGGTCTGGGAGACCGAGATCGCCGACCCGGAGTTCGGCTATTCCGAGACGGTCGCGCCGACCGTCTACGGCAACAAGGTGATTCTCGGCATCTCGGGCGCCGAGTACGGCATCCGCGGCTTCATCAGCGCTTACGACAAGGATACCGGCAAGCTGATCTGGCGCTGGCACACGATCCCGGAGCCGAACGAGGTCATGCCCGACGGCACCAGGGGCTGGTACGGCACCTACAGCAATCTGGCCGACGGCATCAATCCCTTGCATCGCGACATAGCGGCCGAGAAGGCGGCGGCCAGCAAGTATCCCGACGCCTGGAAGCGCGGCGGCGGCTCGAACTGGATGACCAACGCGATCGACCCCGAGCGCGGCCTCTTGTTCGCCGCGATCGGCAACCCCTCGCCCGACCTCTACTCGGAGATCCGGCCGGGCGACAACCGCTGGACCGAATCCCTGGTCGCGCTGGACGTCAATACCGGCAAGCTGGTCTGGGGCTATCAGTACGTGCCGCACGATCCCTGGGACTTCGACGCGGTCTCGCCGCCGGTTTTGGCCGACGTCACGGGTAAGGACGGAAAGACGTTGACGGTCCCGGCCGTGATCCTGGGCGGCAAGACCGGCTGGGTCTACGTCCATGACCGGCAGACCGGCAAGCTGATCCGCCGCTCGGACGCGATGATCCCGCAGGAGAACCTGTTCACGCAGCCGACCGAGCAGGGCATCCGCATGCTGCCCGGGGCGAACGGCGGCGTCGAGTGGTCGCCCGGTGCCTTCAACCCGAACACGCGGCTGGTCTACTACGACAACCTGCACCAGCCGATGACCTACAAGGTCAAGAAGGAGCCCTGGCAGCAGGGCAAGCTGTGGCTCGGCGGCGCCTTCACCGCGATCCCGGGCGAGGACCAGTGGGGCAACTTGTCCGCGGTCAACGTCGACACCGGCAAGATCGCCTGGCAGGCCAAGAGTGAGGACCCGATGATCGGCGGCACGCTGACGACCGGCGGCAATCTGGTGTTCGCGGGCGAGGGCGACGGCAGCTTCAATGCCTACAACGCCACCACCGGCCAGAAGCTCTGGTCGTTCCATGC
>DATAOG010000322.1:0-2559 GCA_036265855.1 Geminicoccaceae bacterium
GCTCTCCGCGAACAGGCTGGCGATCGCGCGCAGATTGTCGGCCTTGCCTTTGCCCTCGAAGATGCCCGTCCCGGTGTAGGCCCAGTAGGCGATGTCCGACTGGACAAAGCCGCTCTCCAGCTCGCCCGACTGGATCGCGTCGACGTTGGCGACCGAGCCGTTCGAGCTTTGCGCGATCGCGACCAGCCCGGGCACGCCGCAGCTGCCACCCCGCTCGCACGGCCTGGCGCCAGGCGGGCTGCTGATGATGTCGGCGATCAGGCCGCCGATCGGGTAATAGGTGCCGGCGACGCCGCCGGTGCCGATCCGGAAGAACCGCATCTCCTGCGCCTGGAGGATAGTGGTCCCGCCGAGCAGGGCCAGGAACGCGACGGCCACAAGCCTGCGCAAGCGCATGATCTGCCACTCCGATCGGCTGGTTCGGGGCGTCGCCGCACGGGCGCCCCGGCCCCCACTTGTCAGAAAAGCGGGGACGTGGCAACGCCCGAGCGCACGCTTCGCGCCCCGTTCCGTGGCGATCCCGAATAGGCGGCAGCGGCGGTCACCGCCGCCCGACTTACGGCTCGAGCTCGCTGTCCCAGTACAGGAAGTCGCGCCAGCTGACGTGCAGGAAGTTCGGCGGGAAGCCCCTGCCCCGCTCCTGCAGCTGGAACGTGGTCGGCACGCTCGGGCTGGTCCGCGGGCGCATGTGGCACTCGCGCGGCAGCCGGCTGCCCTTGGCGAGATTGCAGCGGGTGCAGGCGGTGACCACGTTGTCCCAGCTGGTCCGGCCGCCGCGCGAGCGCGGCACCACGTGATCGAAGGTCAGCTCCTGAGTCGGATGGCTTTGGCCGCAGTACTGGCAGGTGAAGCCGTCCCGCAGGAAAACGTTGAACCGGGTGAACGGCGGCCGGCGGTTCTGCGGCACGTACTGCTTGAGCGCGACCACGCTCGGCAGACGCAGCACCGATGACGGCGAACGGATCACCCGATCGTAGTGCGACAGCACGGCGACCCGGTCGAGGAACATTGCCTTGACCGTCTCCTGCCAGTGCCAGGTCGACAGCGGGAAGTAGCTGAGCGGCCGGTAGTCGGCATTGAGCACCAAGGCCGGGCAGGCCTCGAGCGGCGGCAGTCTTTGCGCCTCGATCGACCTCATGGGACTTGACCTGCCGGTTCCAGCTCTCGCCTCATCGACGCGGCCCGGACGGGCCCGGGGACGGATGGCCTTAGGGCTAGACGATGATCTTGATGGTTTCAAGACCTGGTCCAGATTGGACATATGAGCGTATGCTAAAGGGTTCCCGGCTTTCCCGACGGCAAGCGGAAGCTCTGATGGCGCGATTCCAGCCCGGACGAGACGACCGGGCGACCGGCAGCCCATGGCACCACACCGGGGCCGGCTTTCGCAATCCGCCCGGCAGTCCTGCTCCCGGAGGCGATGCCGCGGCCTGGCGCCGCTTCTTCTGGCGCCGCTTCGCCAGCCGCAGCGAGGTCGAGCTGCCGAAAGGCCACGTCCTGCCGCAGACCGAGGCGCTCGCCGGCATCGCTGGTGGGCGCGGCGATCGGGATCGACTGACGTGGCTGGGTCATGCCAGCTTCCTGCTCCGGCTCGAAGGCCGCACGATCCTGACCGATCCCTATCTCAGCGCCTATGCCTCCCCGCTGCCGCCCCTCGGGCCCAGGCGGTTCTCGCCGCCGGGCCTGCCCGTGGAGCGTCTGCCGGCGGTCGACATCCTGCTTCTGTCGCACAACCACTATGATCACCTGGACCTTTCGACGATCGCCATGCTGGCGGGCAAGGAGCAGGTCGCGGCCGTGGTGCCGCTCGGTCTTGGCAGATATTTCAGAGCGCGCGGTTACGCCCGGGTGCAGGAGCTCGACTGGTATCAGGAGCTGAGGCTCGGCGAGCTTTCGATCACCGCTCTGCCGGCGATCCATTTCTCCAAGCGGACGCCGTTCGATCGCAACCGGACGCTCTGGACCGGCTATGCGCTCCAGGGCCGCAGCCGGCGAGTCTACTTCGCCGGCGACACGGCCTATGGGCCGGTGTTCGAGGAACTCGGCCGGCAGCTCGCGCCGTTCGATCTGGCGCTGCTGCCGATCGGCGCCTACGAGCCGAGGCTCCTGATGCAGGGCTCGCACGCGACTCCCGAGGAGGCGCTCCGGATCGCGGGCGATCTGCGCGCCCGGCGCATCGTCGGCATGCATTGGGGCACGATTTGCCTGACCGACGAACCGCCATTCGAGCCGCCGGAACGCTTCCGCGCCGCCGCGACGGCCGCCGGCTACGGAGAGGACCAGGCTTGGCTGATGCGGATCGGCGAGACGCGCGCGCTTTAAGATCGCGGCTCGGAGGCGCCGGCGCCCAGCGTTTCAGATCGTGCGACCCGCCCGGCCACGAGGCCGACCTTAGGGGGGCGGCCAGCCAGATGCAGGCGATCGAGACAGAGCGCGATCGCGAGCCAGAAGGCCGGAGCGTAGCTGCCGGCCCGGTCGAAGACCAGGCCTGCCACCCAGAGGCCGCTCGCGGCGCCGAGGATCGAGGCGCTGCTGAGCGTGCCGAAGATCGTGCCAAAC
>DATAOG010000323.1:0-4796 GCA_036265855.1 Geminicoccaceae bacterium
ACGCAGCGCCTGCCCGCGGTGACTCCCGAGCCAGGGGTCGCGCGCGAGACATTCGCGGACATCGTCGCGCGCCGGACCGAGGAGCGCCCCGTGAGCGCGAAGATCGGCGAGCCGCAGCGCCGGCAGGCCGCTCTGGCGCGCGCCCAGGACCTCGCCCGGACCGCGCAGCCGGAGATCCTCCTCGGCGATCCTGAAGCCGTCGTCGATCTCCCGCATCACCTGCAGCCGGGCGCGCGCGCTCGGCTGCAGCGGCTCGCCATAGAGCAACAGGCAGGTCGCGGGCCGCGGGCCGCGCCCGACCCGGCCGCGCAGCTGATGCAGCTGGGAGAGCCCGAAGCGCTCCGCCTGCTCGATCACGATCACGGTCGCTTCGGGCACGTCGAGCCCGACCTCGATCACCGTGGTCGCGACCAGCAGCCGGATCTCACCGCTCGCGAAGCCGGCCATGACCCGATCCTTGGCAATACCGGGCATGCGGCCGTGCACCAGCCCGACGACTCCCCCGAACTGGGCCCGGAGCGCGAGGTGGCGCTGCTCGGCGGCGGCTTGGCCGCCGCCCTCGGCCGGATCACCGTCGCCGATCTGCGGACAGACCCAGTACAGCCGCTCGCCGGCATCCAGAGCGTGCGCGACCGCCGCCAGGATCCGGTCGATCCGGGCAAGCGCCAGGGCGCGCGTGCGGACCGGCTGGCGCCCGGGCGGCTTCTCGCGCAGCTCCGAGACCGCCATATCGCCGTAGAGCGCCAGCACGAGGCTGCGCGGAATCGGGGTCGCGGTCATGACTAGCAGATCCGGATTCCGGCCCTTGGCCGCGAGGCCGAGGCGCTGGTGAACTCCGAACCGATGCTGCTCGTCGATCACCACGAGCGCCAGATCCGCGAACCCGACGTCCTCCTGGAGCAGCGCGTGAGTCCCGACCGCGATCCGGCTGCAGCCGGCGCCCAGCGCAGTCAGCCGGCCGGCATGGCCGGCGCCGCGCTCGTGCCCGGTCAGCAGCACGGGCTCGATTCCGGCCGGCGCCAGCAGGCGCGCGAGCGTCGCCTGGTGCTGGCGCGCGAGCACCTCGGTCGGCGCCATCAGCGCCGCCTGAGCGCCGGCCTCGACCGCGCCGAGCATCGCTAGCAGCGCGACCAGGGTCTTGCCGCTGCCGACATCGCCCTGCAGCAGCCGGAGCATGCGGACCGGTCGCGCCATGTCCGCGCGGATCGCGGCCAGCACGTTCTCCTGCCCGGATGTCAAACTGAAGGGCAGGGCGTTCACAACCGCCTCGCAGAGGCGGCCGTTGCCCGCAAGCGCGCGCCCAGCCTGCCCGGTCGCGCTGCGGCGGACCAGCGCGAGCGCGATCTGATTTGCGAGCAGCTCGTCGAATGCGAGGCGCTGGCGGGCAAGCCCCTCGAGCGCGACATCGGCCGCGGTCGCGGGCTTGTGCAGAAGCTCGAGCGCGGCCCTGAAGCTCGGCCAGCCGCGTCGCTCGAGCAGCGCTCGGTCCTGCCATTCCGGCAGCTCCGGAAGGTCCTCGAGCGCCCGTCGGATCAGCCGGCTCAGCGTCCGGCCGCTCAGGCCTCGAGTGAGCGGATAGACCGGCTGGAGCGGCCCATGTTCGGCGAATTCGGACGGCGTCAGGATGAGCTCGGGATGGACGATCTGCCAGTCCCGCCCGAAGCGGGTGAGCGGCCCGCTCACCACCCGCCGCGAGCCCTCCGGCAGGATCGCCTCGAGATGCGCGCGCGCGGCCCTGAAGAACACGAGCCGCAGGCCGCCTTCGCAGCGCACCCGGTAAGGCCGGCGCGGCGCGGCCCTGGGCCGCAGGCGCGCCTCGGGCGCGGGCTCGTGGCGCTCGATCAGGACTTCGAGGGTCACGCGCCCGCCTTCGCCGGCCTCAGTGATGCCCGTCCCGAGCCGGCGGTCGATGACCGTATAGGGCAGATGCCAGACTAGATCCAGGCGCCGCGCGCCGATACCGGGCGGCAGGCCCAGAAGGCGCGCGAGCACGCCTTCGAGCCGCGGCCCGACACCCTTGACCGTCCGCACCGGCGCGAGCCAGGCGGCCAGCGGGTCCGGCGGCGCCGGGGCGTCCGGTCGCGCCGGGCCGGCCGTTGAAACCCCGGCTCCAGCCGCTACATTCTGCGCCATCGGTGCCCTGGCAACAGCGGCCTCTCCACGGCCCGGAACCCTGCCGAACGCGCATGAACGAGCCGCTCGCGATCCGCCGCAAGCGACTTTTGCATCGTAGCCGCTATCGCGGCCGGCTGGAGGGCGACCTCCTGCTCGGCCGCTTCGCCGCGCGCCATCTGGCCCGCCTTGACCGGGCCGACCTGGATCGCTACGAGGCGCTGCTCGGCGAGAGCGATCAGGACCTGTTCGACTGGATCTCCGGCCGGGCGCCGGTGCCCGCCCGCCACGACCACGAGCTGTTCCGACGCTTGCGGACTTTCCGACCCATCGACGCCCAGGACTGATCGCCGCCCATCCGATGCCCTCCGCTCCGCTCCTAGCCGATTCCGCAAAGGAGATCCAAGCCCCCGCGCGTCGGCAGCGCCGCCTGCTGGCAGCCGCGCCGGCCGGCCTGGACGCGCTCTGGCTCGCCGGCGAGGCCGGCCGCGCCGGGGCCGCGCAGCGGCTGCACGTCGCGCGCGATGCCGGGCGGGCGAGTCTGCTGGCCGAACTCGTCCACTTCTTCGCTCCGGCGCTCGAGGTCGTGACCCTGCCGGCTTGGGACTGCCTGCCCTACGACCGGGTCTCGCCCAACCCTGACATCATGGCGCGGCGCCTGGATGCCCTCGCGCGGCTCCTGGACGAGCGCCAGCCGCGACCGCAGCTCGTGATCACGACGGTCAACGCGCTGCTGCAGAAGCTGCCGCCGCCGGAGCTGATCCGCTCCGGGCGGTTCGCGGCCGAGGCCGGCGCCCGGATCGATCGCGAGGCGCTGCTCGCGTGCCTGGCCCGCAACGGCTACCGGCGGAGCGGCACCGTGGTCGAGCCCGGCGAGTACGCGGTGCGCGGCGGCATCATCGACGTGTTCCCGACCGGCGCCGAACAGCCGCTCCGGCTCGATCTGTTCGGCGACGTGCTGGAGGCGATCCGGGCTTTCGACCCGCTGAGCCAGCGCTCGCTCGGCAAGGTCGCGCGCTTCGAGCTCGGGCCGGTCAGCGAGGTGATGCTGGACGAGGCCGCGGTCGAGCGCTTTCGCGGGGGCTACCTGAAGCGCTTTGGCGCGGTGGTCGGCGATCCGCTGTTCGAATCGATCTCCGCGGGCCGGCCGTTCCCCGGGATGGAGCACTGGCTGCCGCTGTTCCATGACCGGCTGGTCGATCTGTTCGAGTACCTGGAGCCCGGCTGCGGCGTCAGCCTCGACTCGTTGGCCGACGAGGCGATCGCCGCGCGCCACGCGATGATCGGCGAACACTATGCCGCAAGGCGCGAGCCCCCGGAGGCGGCGCGCGCAATGGGGGCAGCACCCTACCGCCCGCTCGCTCCGGACGAGCTCTATCTGAGCGAGCCCCGTCTGGAGGCGCTGCTCGAGCAACGCGAGCGGACCGATTTCTCGCCGTTTGCCGCGCCCCTGGACGTCGGCGGCGGCGTCGAGGTGCTCGAGCTGGGCGGCCGGCAGGCGCGCGACTTCGCGGCCGAGCGGGCGCGCCGGGATGTCAACCTGTTCGATGCGGTCGCGGAGCACCTGCGGGCCGAGCATGCGGCCGGCAAGCGGATCGTGATCGCGGGCGCGAGCGAGGGCTCGCTCGAGCGCCTGCGCATGGTGCTGGCCGATCACGGCGTCGAGGGGCTGCGCCGGATCGAGCGCTGGGACCAGGCTCAAGCGACGGGGGGGCCGGCGCTCGCCGTGCTGCCGCTCGAGCATGGCTTCACGACCGCCGAGGTCTCGGTGCTGGCCGAGGCCGATATGGTCGGCGATCGGCTCAGCCGGCCAGTCCGCCGCGCCCGCCGGAGCGATGCGTTCATCGCCGAGGTGGCAGCGCTCGGCGAGGGCGACCTCGTGGTCCACAACGACCATGGCATCGGCCGCTACGACGGCCTGGTCACGCTCGAGCTCGGCGGCGCGCCGCACGACTGCCTGCGCCTGCTCTACCAGGGCGGCGACAAGCTGTTCGTGCCGGTCGAGAACCTGGACGTGCTCTCGCGCTACGGCGCGGCCGAGGGCGAGGTCCCGCTCGACAAGCTGGGGGGCCTCGGCTGGCAGACGCGCAAGGCGAGGGTCAAGCAGCGGATCCGCGAGATCGCCGGCGAGCTGCTCGAGATCGCGGCGCGCCGCGCCCTGCGCCGGGGTGCCCACCTGATCCCGCCGCAGGGCATGTACGAGGAGTTCGCTGCCCGCTTCCCCTACGATGAGACCGAGGATCAGGCGCGCGCGATCGAGGTCGTGCTCGACGATCTGGCCTCCGGCCAGCCGATGGACCGCCTGATCTGCGGCGATGTCGGTTTCGGCAAGACCGAGGTGGCGCTGCGCGCCGCGTTCGTGGTCGCGATGGCCGGCAAGCAGGTCGCGATCCTGGCCCCGACGACGCTCCTGGTGCGCCAGCACTTCCAGGTGATGCGCGAACGCTTCCAGGGCCTGCCGCTCCGGATCGAGCAGGTTTCCCGCTTCGTGCCGGCCAGGCAGCTGGCCGAGGTGCGCAAGGGGCTCGAGGCCGGCGAGGTCGACATCGTGGTCGGCACGCACGCGCTGCTCGGCAAGACCATCCGTTTCAAGGACCTGGGCCTCGTGGTGATCGACGAGGAGCAGCATTTCGGCGTCGTGCACAAGGAAAAGCTCAAGCAGCTGCGCGCCGAGGTGCACGTGC
>DATAOG010000324.1:0-5984 GCA_036265855.1 Geminicoccaceae bacterium
GGCGGGTATCGTGGTCTGGGGCGCGCGCACGCTGGCGACCCGGGCGGACCCCGAATACCGCTACATCCCGATCCGCCGGCTCGCGATCTTCCTCGAGCAGAGCATCTACAACGGCATCCAGTGGGCGGTGTTCGAGCCCAACGACGAGGACCTGTGGGCCAGCCTGCGGCTGAACATCGGCGCGTTCATGATGACCCTGTTCCGTCAGGGGGCGTTCCAGGGCAGCACGCCTGCTCAGGCCTTCTTCGTCAAATGCGACGCCCAGACCAACCCGCAGGACCAGATCAACGCCGGGATCGTGACCGTGCTCGTGGGGTTCGCGCCGCTGCGGCCCGCCGAGTTCGTGGTGATCCGGATCAGCCAGAAGACGGCTGAGGCGACGGCGTAGGCCGGCAGGAGCAGTGCCATGGCGAAGTTCACGGTCAACACGCACCGCTTCGATCCCTATCGCAACTTCAAGTTCAGGGTGAAGATCGACAATCAGTACGTGGCCGGGCTGCACAAGTGCAGCGCTCTCAAGCGCACCACCGAAGTGACCGAATGGCGCGAGGGCGGCGATCCGAGCACCAGCCGGCAGCTGCCGGGCAAGACCAAGTACGAGGCGGTCACGCTCGAGGCGGGACTCACCCATGACCCGACGTTCGAGAACTGGGCGAACCTGGTCCACAATTTCCAGGGCGACGCCGCGATGTCGCTCAAGAACTTTCGCAAGGACATCATCATCGACATGTACAACGAGGCCGGGCAGAAGGTGCATTCCTACAAGCTGTTCCGCGCCTGGGTCTCGGAATATCAGGCGCTGCCCGAGCTCGACGCCAGCGCCAACGCGGTCGCGATCCAGACGATCAAACTCGAGAACGAGGGCTGGGAGCGCGACCTGTCCGTGACCGAGCCCGCCGAGACCTGATGCATCCCCGCGCCCGCTTCTCGCTGCCGGCCGGCTGGCTCGATCAGAACGGCGCGCGCGAGCATGGGGTCGAGATCCGAGCGCTATGCGGCGCCGACGAGGAATGGATCCATTCCCTGCCGGGCGAGACCCGGCAGGTGAGCGTCGCCGCGGCACTGCTGACACGCTGTCTGCGACGGATCGGGGCACGGCGCGCCTCGCCCGCGATGATCCGCGAGCTGACCGTCGGCGATACCGATTTTCTGTTGTTACGACTCTGGGAGCTGACTTTCGGCCATCGGGTCGAACTGGTACTCCATTGCCCGCGTGGCGCCTGCGGCGCGAAGATGGACGTCGACTTCACGCTGCGGGCGGTGCCGATCGAGCCCTGCCCGCAGCTGCCGAGCTACACGGTACGCTTCCCAGACGGGCCGGTGCGCGCTGTCGACTTCCGCCTGCCGCGGCTCGGCGATCTCGAGGAAATCGACAGCAGGAGCGCCGAGACCCTGCTCGACCGGTGTCTGCTCTCGATCGACGACCAGAGCGAACTCGACCCGGCCGGGCCACGATCTCTGCCGGCAGAGCTGCGCGCCGCGATCGAGGCGGAGATGGAGCGCGTCTCCGCCACGGCGCATGGCGAGATCGAGGCGGAGTGCGCGGAATGCGGGGCCGCGTTCACGATCGCCCTCGAGCCCATGACCTGGCTTCTGTCAGAGGTGGCACGCCGGCGGCGCGAGTTCGAGGCCGACGTCCACCTGCTCAGCTTCCACTATCATTGGCCGCTGCGCGACATCCTGAGCATGCCGCGGGCGCAGCGACAGCATTACGTGCGGCTGCTGCTGGAGCAGATCGATCGCGCACCTGGGGTGCCGCCGGCGTCCGAGCCCGTCGCGGAGGCCTGGCAGGCATGAGCGGCCTGCTCGGACGTCTCGCCGACCTGGCCGGCCGTTCTCTGGCGGGGGCGCGCGCACAGCCGCCCGCGCGTCCGGGCGGCGAGCAGACGGTGGTGGACGCACGCCCCGAAGACGAGCGTAAAACGGCGGATGCGCACCCGGACGCCTCGAGCGCGCCCGCCTGGGCGCTCGCTCGGCCGCGCCAGGCGTCCGATCCCGGCGACGAAGCTGCACATATCAGGGCACCCGCGGCCTCGGAGCGCGGTGCGCGTGAGGCCGTTTCCCGGAAAACGAGCGGCGAGGAGCGTCCTATGGCCCCGGCGCCGGGGTCTACTCTGCAGCCGACGGACGGCGGTCCGACGTGGCCGATGGCCGAGGCGAACGCCCCCACCAACGAGGCAGGCGCGGCCGAGACCGATGTCCGGATCGAGGCACCCGAGCCTCCGGGAGCGGATGCCGGGCCAAGCTTGCCGATTCGAGATCGCACCGCGCGGCCGCCCGAGCGCGCGCCGGATCCAGCGCTTCTTTTCAGCACGGAGGAAGATCAGACGCAGGCTGGCGCGCGGCCGGGCCTGCTGCGCGATGTCGAGGTCCGGGTCGTTTCGCCCTTGAATGCAGCGCTCGGAGCGCCGATCCGGCCACGGCCGGGCGATCCTCCGCCGGAGCTCCAGGAGCGCTGGCGCGAGCTCGGTGCCCGCCTGCGTTCGACCCACCCGCCGACCGGCAGTGGCGCCGAACCCGGAGAGGTAAGGAAGGGCCAGACCGCGTGGCTTGAATTGGCGGCCCCACCGCTGGTCCCGCACGCGCACCGGCAGGCGCAGCTTGCCACGAACCAGGGGGAAACGGCGCCGCCGCGTCCGGAGCTGATCATCCGCCATCTCGAGATCCGCATCGTCGCGGCAGCGAACGAGGCCGCGCCGGCAGCGGATAGCCGGCCGCCCGACCGCCTCGCCGGCGCCTGGCAGAGCGCGGCACGCCGCTATCTCAGGCTGTGAGCTCCGATGATCGGTCTGATCAGCGAGTCGCTGCGCAACCTGCTCGAGGCGGAGATGACGCCGGCCAGCAAGGTGACGCTGCTGTCGCCGGCCGACACCAGCTCGCAGCAGAAGCGGATCAACCTGTTCCTCTATCGCGTCATACCCAATCCTTTTCTCAACAATCGCGACTGGCTGACCAAGCCCGGCGCCCCGGGGCAGCTGGTGCAGGCGCCGATCGCGGTCAACCTCTACTACCTGCTCACGCCCTATACCCAGCTCGATCCTCAGACCGGCCTTGCCGACGCCCACGGCCTGATGGCCGAAGCCATCCGGGTGCTCCACGAGCACCCGATCATCCCCCAGGCATTCCTGGAGAACGGCCTCAAGCAGGGCGAGGTCAAAGTCACGCTGCATTCGACCGACGTCGAGGAGCTGAGCAAGATCTGGACTGCGCTGAGCAAGGAGTACCGGCTCTCGGCCGTTTACGAGGTCGCCTATGCCGAGATCCCGGCCAAACGTGAGCGGCCGCTGCCGCCGGCGGCCGAGATGGTCGACCTGGATGTCGCGGCGACGAGCCGCCGGCCGGTGATCCTCGGGATGCAGCCGCGCGCCGGCGCTAGCGGCTCCGTGATCCAGTTCACCGGCGAGGATCTGCGCGGCTGGAAGGCGACAGTGCGGATCGGCGGCAAGTTTGCGCTCCGGGATCAGGCACCTGCGAGCGATGTCAAATTCGGCGCGCCGGTGCCCGCCGGCCTTGCACCCGGCGCGTACGAAGTGATCGCCGATGTCGGCGGGCTGGCCCAGTTCCGCGGGGTGTTCGAGGTGACGCCATGAACGACGCCGCGATGCGCGTGGGCGCCGAGGCGTTTCGCACCAGCCGCGCGCTGCTCGAGGCCGAGCTCGGCTGGCTGGACGAAGCCCTGCGCCATCTGATCCGTGGGCTGTCGCTACAGCGTGGCGAGGACGGCGGGCACGGCTGGTTCATCTCCGCACAGGAGGCGGAGCGGCTCGTTGCCCCGCAGCAGCAGCCGGACGCCGGGGGGGCTGCGCTCGAGCCGTTGCGCGCCCGACGACGGGACATCCTCGCCGGACGAACGGCGAGCGCGGCCGTGGGCACGCCGCTTGCCCAGCTGCGCCTCGCGCAGACGTTCCAGCTGTCGCCGCTCGAGGAGCTCATCCTGCTCGCCTGCCTGGCGCCGGAGCTGGATGGCAAATACGGCCGGGTGTACGGCTATCTGCACGACGACCTGACGCGGCGCCAGCCGAGCCTGCAGCTGATCGCGTCGCTGGCGCGGCTGGACGAGAGCTGCAGCGACGTCGAGCGGCTGCTGCTGGACCAGGACCTCGCAATATTCCGCTGGCAGCTGGTCAGCCTGCATGGCGATTCACTGAGCCAGCAGCGACTCCCACAGGGCCTGAGCATCGATCCGCGGATCGCCGCATTTCTCCTGGAAGTGCCGCAGCTGGATGCGCGCATTCTGCCCTACCTGCGCCCGCTGCCGCCGCTGTTGGACGAGGAGCCTGAGGCCAACGGACATAACGAGATCCTGGGCCAGCTCGAGCGACTGCTACGCGAGCGCCGGCAAGTGCTCGCTTTCTGCCATGGCCGCGGGGCGGCGGAAGGTCGGTCTCTGGCGCAGCGGGTCTGCCGCGAGCTCGGCGCCACGCTGCTCCACGCCGACGTCGAGGCCATGCTGCTGGCCGGGCAGAGCGGCGGTCTTCCGTTTGGCGAGGGGCTGCGACGGGTCTACCGCGAGGCGCTCCTGCGGGGGGCGGGGGTCTACCTCTCGCGCTTCGACCGGCTGCTGGACGAGCCGCGCGCGCCCGCCCTGCTGCACGAGCTCGAGGCGCTGCTGCACGAGGCGGCGTGGTTCACATGCGCCGAAGGCGAGCGACTTTGGCTGCCGCCCGCTCTGACGCAGGGCGCCGCACTTTTGCCGATCGCTTTGGCCGCCCCCGACTATCGCGAGCGCCAGGTGCGTTGGCGCGGCGCGTTGCGCGCCGCCGGGGCTGCGCTCGATGATGCTGCGCTGTGCGCGCTCGCGGCCCGCTACCGGTTCACCGCCGGCGAGATCGCGCAGGCGGCTCGGCTGGCGGGCGATCATGCGCGCGCGGATGGAGCAACCCGACCGGACGAAACGGCCGTGCGCCGCGCCTGCCGGCATTACGCCAAGGCCCGAGCCGACCGGCTCGCCCGCCAGACCGAGCCGCGCGCGCTGTGGGACGATCTCGTGGTGCCGGTCGACGTGCGGGCGCAGCTCGAGGAGCTGTGCGCTCAGGTGCGCCACCGCGGCAAGGTCCTCTACGAGTGGGGCTTCGATCGGCGCCTCACCCTCGGCAAGGGCCTGTATGCGCTATTCACCGGCCCGAGCGGTACCGGCAAGACCTTGGCCGCCGAGGTAATCGCCCGGGCGCTCGAGTTCGATCTGCTCAAGATTGACGTGTCGGCGGTGGTGAGCAAATACATCGGCGAAACCGAGAAGAACTTGCAGCGGGTGTTCGACAGCGCCGACCGCGCCGACTGCATCCTGTTCTTCGACGAGGCGGACGCCCTGTTCGGCAAGCGCTCCGAGATCAAGGACGCGCATGACCGTTATGCCAACATCGAGATCAACTTCCTGCTGCAGCGGCTGGACGAGTACGAAGGCGTCGCGATCCTGGCCTCCAATCTGGCGCAGAACATCGACGAGGCGTTCTCGCGTCGGCTGCAGTTCACGGTCGAGTTCCCGTTCCCCGACGAGCAGCTCAGGCTCGCGATCTGGCGCAATCATTTTCCCAAGGAGGCGCCGGTCGCGGCCGATCTCGACCTCGAGTACTTCGCGCGCGAGTTCAAGATCTCGGGCGGCAGCATCCGCAAGATCGTGCTCAATGCGGCTTTTCTCGCGGCCGATGAGGGGGAGCGGATCACCGCGGGTCACCTCCTGCGGGCGACCCGGCGCGAATACGAGCGCATGGGCAAACCTTATCTGGTCGGCCAAGGGCCGCAGCTGCGCCACGAGGTTCAGGCATGATTGTCGAGCGGGCGACCGTGACCTTCGAAGGTCTGACGCTCAGTGCCGAGCGCGCCCAGGCGATCACGCGGCGCGCGTTCGGGCAGGTCGCCGCCGACTCGGGTGACCTCGCGGGCCGGGTGGTCGAGAGACTGGCGCTCGACCCGGTCGCGGTCGGCGCCGGCCCGCTGGACGATGACGCGCTGGCCCGACGCGTCGCCGGCGCGATCCATCGCCA
>DATAOG010000325.1:0-2225 GCA_036265855.1 Geminicoccaceae bacterium
CTGCTCGCCGCCGGAGAGCGCGTCGCCGCGGTGCCGCCGGCGCTCGGCCAGGCTCGGGAACAGCGCGAACGCCCGCTCGACCGTCCAGGGTCCCGGCCGGGCGGCGATCTCAAGATGCTCGCGCACGGTCAGCGAGCGGAAGATCTCGCGCCCCTGCGGGACGTAGCCGAGCCCCGCCCGGGCCCGCCGCCATGGCGGCCAGCGGACGATCTCCCGGCCGGCGAAGCGGATCGCGCCCGCGCGCACGTGCGTGTGGCCCATGATCGTCGCCAGCAGCGTGGTCTTGCCGACACCGTTCCGGCCGAGCACGCTCAAGGACTGGCCCTGGCCGAGCGCCAGCTCGAGCCCCTCGAGCACGACCGTCTCGCCGTAGCCCGCGGTCAGCTCCATCAGCTCGAGCGCCGGCCCCGGCTCAACCATGCGCTCTGCTGCCGAGATAGGCCTCGCGCACCCGCTCGTCGGCCGCGATGTCCGCGGGCGTGCCCTCGGTCAGGATCGCGCCGCCGGCCATGACTGTGATCCGGCGGGCGAACCGGAACACGAGCTCCATGTCGTGCTCGACGATCAGGACCGCGATGTCCGCGGGCAGCGCCTGGATCGCATCGAGGATCAGGTGGGTCTCGGCCGCTGGCACGCCGGCGGCCGGCTCGTCGAGCAGCAGCACCTTGGGTCTTGCCGCCAGCGCCAGCGCGATCTCGACCAGCCGCTGGCGGCCGTAGGGCAGGGTCGTGATCGGCGCCAGCGCCTGGTCCTCGAGCCGCAGAGCCTCGAGCAGCGCGAACGCCTCGTCCAGCAGCGGGCGGTCGGCGCCGAGCGGCCGCCACAGGCGTCGGCCGGCGCGCCGCCGCTCGCCGATCGCGAGCAGAAGCTGATCGATCACGCTGAGCCTGGCGAACAGCTGGTTGATCTGGAAGGTACGAGCGAGACCGAGCCGCGCCCGGGCATGGGCCGGCAGGTCGGTGACCTCGCGGCCATCGAGCCACACCCGGCCGGCGCTCGGCGCGAGCGCGCCGCTGATCAGGTTGATCAGCGTGGTCTTGCCCGCGCCATTGGGTCCGATCAGCGCCTGGCGCGAGCCGCGCTCGAGCCGGAGGTCGACGTTGGTCGTCACCGCGAGGCCGCCGAAGCTCCGGTACAGCCCCCGGGTCTCGAGAGCGGCCGGCATCGAGGGCGCGACCCCGGCCGCGCCGGCCCTCATCCGGCGCCCCGCCGAAGACCGAGCCCGAGGTCGACGAGGCCGAGCAGGCCGCCGCGCCAGAACAGCACCGCCAGCACCAGCATCAGCCCGACGCCGAACTGCCAGAACTCGGGGCTGAGCCTGGCCAGCTGGTCCTCGAGCAGATAATAGACGGTGCCGCCGACGAAGGCGCCGTAGAGCCGGCCGGTGCCGCCCAGGATCAGGACGATCAGGACCGTGCCCGAGCGCTGAAAGCTGAACACGTCGAGCGTCACGAACGCGTTCGCCTGCGCGAACAGGCCGCCCGCGAGCCCGGCGAGCGCCGCGGCTATCGTGAAGATCACGACCTTGCGCCCGAGCACGTCGCAGCCGAGCGCGCGCATCCGGGCCTCGTTCTCGCGCAGGCCCTGGAGCGACAGGCCGAACGGCGAATGGACCAGCCGCCGGCAGACCAGGAAGGCGAGGAACAGCACCGTCAGGCCATACCAGTAGTAGGTGTGGCCATAGAGGTCGTTCTCGAACATCCCGAACAGCGGTGCGGGCGTGATGCCGGACAGGCCGTCGAAGCCGCCGGTCCAGGGTGCCAGCGCATTCGCCGCCTGCAGCAGCATCAGACCGATCGCGAGCGTCAGCATCAACAGCGCGAGACCGTGGTAGCGGAGCAGGATCATCCCGGACAGCCAGCCGGCGAGCGCGGCGGCGAGGCCGGCCGCGAGCAGGCCGCTGATCGGCTCATGCCAGCCGAAGCGCGCCGAGAGCATCCCGGCGACGTAGGCGCCGAGCCCGAAGTAGGCGGCGTGACCCAGGGTGACGATGCCGGCGTAGCCCAGGATCAGGTCGAGCGAGAGCGCGAACAGGATCAGGATCAGCACCTGGGTTCCGAGATAGGCGTAGTCGGGGAACAGAAAGAAGGCGGCGATCGCGAGCGCCCAGGGCAGCGCCTCGACCGGCCGGAAGCGATGGCGTCCGGCGACCGCGCGCCGGGCCGCCGCGCCTGCCACCCGCCTCAGCCCGGCCGGCCGCGCGCCAAAAGGCCCGCGGGCCTGGC
>DATAOG010000326.1:0-4315 GCA_036265855.1 Geminicoccaceae bacterium
CGATCCCGGCGACCCTGCACGATTCGCTGATGGCGCGCCTCGACCGGCTCGCGCCGGTCAAGGATGTGGCGCAGATCGGCGCCGTGATCGGCTGCGAGTTCTCGCACGCGCTGCTCGCGGCGGTGGCGCCGATGTCTCCCAATCTGTTGGGCGACGCCCTCGAACAGCTGGTCGCCTCCGAGCTCGTCTTCCGCCGCGGCACGCCGCCCGAGGCGACCTATACCTTCAAGCACGCGCTGGTCCAGGACGCCGCCTACCAGAGCCTCCTCAAGTCAAGGCGCCAGCAGCTACACGCCCGCATCGCCGAGGCTCTGGAACAACGATTCCCGGATATTGACGAAACTCATCCCGAAGTGCTGGCCCAGCATCTGACCGATGCCGGCTTGGCGGAACGGGCGATCTCTTATTGGCGTCGGGCCGGAGAACTGGCGGCTGCGCGCTCCGCCAACGTGGAAGCGATCGCTCACTTAAACAAAGGCCTGGAGCTCGTCGGGACGCCATCCGGTGCTCCAGAGCACCTCGAGAACGAGCTGGCACTTCGGCTCGCGATCGGCGGACCGCTGATCTCGTTGAAGGGCCACCCGGCGCCGGAAGTCGAGCGGAACTACAGCCGCGCCTGGGAGCTGTGTGCCCGCTCGGTCGATCAGCCGAGCTGTTTTCCGTACTGCGCGGACTCGGGAACTACCATATAGGTCCGAAGAGGAGGCTCCAATCATGCTCTCGCGTCGCACATTTGCGGGCGCCGCCCTGCTCGGCGCCGCGCTCGGCCTCGCGGCTGCTGTCGGCGCGTCCGTCACCGCGGCCGAGCAGCCGAAGACCGTGGCGGTAACTGCGATCGTCGAGCATCCCGCACTCGATGCCGCGCGCAAGGGGATCAAGGACGAGCTCGCCGCCGAGGGCTACCTCGAAGGGCGCGACCTTAAGCTTGAGTTCGAGAGCGCCCAGGGCAGTCCCGCGACCGCCGCCCAGATCGCGCAGAAGTTCGTCGGCGAGAAGCCGGACGTGATCGTGCCGATCTCGACCCCCTCGGCACAGGCGGTGGTCGGCGCGACCAAGAGCATCCCGGTCGTGTTCACCGCCGTCACCGATCCGGTCGGGGCGAAGCTCGTGCCCAATCTCGAGCATCCGGGCGGCAACGTCACCGGCATGTCGGACCTGTCGCCGATCCGCCTGCATCTGGATCTGATCAAGGAGATCATGCCGAAAGCGACCCACCTCGGCGTCATCTACAACCCGGGCGAGGCCAACTCGATGACGCTGCTGAACCTTTTGCAGAAGGAGGCGCCCGGCCATGGCCTGTCGCTGGTCGGGGCGCCGGCGCCGCGCTCGGCCGACGTGCTCGCGGCCGCCCAGAGCCTGGTCGGCGACGTCGACGCGATCTACGTGCCGACCGACAACACCGTGGTCACGGCGCTCGAGGCGATCGTCAAGATCGGCACCGACAACCAGCTGCCGGTGTTCGCGGGCGATACCGATTCGGTGCCGCGGGGCGCGATTGCCGCGCTCGGCTTCAACTACTACGACCTCGGCCGGCAGACCGGGAAGATCGTCGCGCGCGTGCTCAAGGGCGAGAAGCCGGGCGACCTGCCGGTCGAGAGCATCAAGACCACCCAGCTGTTCGTCAATCCCGGCGCCGCCAAGGCCATGGGCATCACGCTGCCCGACTCCGTGATCAAGCGCGCCAAGGTCGTGGTCGGCTGACCGGGTTCCGCGGCCGGACCGGGGGGCCGAGGTCGCGCGGCGCGGGGACGCGCCTTGCCCGATGAACCAGGTGGCGCTGTTCGGCGCGATCGAGATCGGCCTCATCTACGGTCTCGTCGCGCTCGGCGTCCTCCTGTCGTTCCGGGTCCTCAACTTTCCTGATCTCACGGTCGACGGCAGCTTTCCGCTCGGCGCCGCGGTCGCGGCGAGCGCGATCGTCAACGGCACCAACCCCTATTTCGCGACGCTGCTCGCGATCCTCGCCGGCGCGCTCGCGGGCCTGGTCACGGCGCTGCTCAACGTCCGCTTCAGGATCCTCCATCTGCTGGCCAGCATCCTGACCATGATCGCGCTGTTCTCGATCAATCTTCGGATCATGGGCCGGCCGAACGTGGCACTGCTCGGCGAGCCGACCGTGCTGACGCCGTTCGAGGGCCTGGGCGTCCGTTCGATGCTGCTGCGGCCGGCCCTGGTCGGCATCGCGGTCGCGCTCGTGATGCTGCTCTTGACCCGGTTCCTGGCCAGCGACTATGGGCTCGCGCTGCGTGCGACCGGCGCCAACCCGCGCATGGCGCGCGCCCAGGGGATCGCGACCGGACGGGCGATCTGCCTCGGGATGGCGCTCAGCAACGCGCTGGTGGCACTCGCCGGCGCCCTGTTCGCACAGACCAACGGCTTTGCCGACATCACGATCGGCACCGGCACGATCGTGGTCGGGTTGGCCGCGGTGATCATCGGCGAGACGCTCTTGCCGGCGCGCCGGCTCGGGGCCGCCGTGGTCGCGACGGTGCTGGGCTCGATCCTGTACCGGCTCGCGGTCGCGTTCGCGCTCAATGCCCACGTGCTGGGGCTCGAGGCCTCGGATCTGAACCTCGTGACCGCGGTGCTGGTCGGCGTCGCGCTGGTCCTGCCCGGCGCCCGCGACCCGCTCCGGACGCTGCTCGGCCGCCGGGCGCGGGCATGATCGAGATCGAAGGCCTCGAGGTCGTCTACGGCCGGGGCACCGCGCTCGAGACCCGGGCATTGGGGGGCGTCGACCTCGCCGTCGCCGAGGCCGAGTTCGTGACCGTGATCGGCTCCAACGGCGCCGGCAAGTCGACGCTCCTGAACGCGCTGACCGGCGATGCGGCGCCAGCGCGCGGCCGGATCGTGATCGCCGGCCAGGACGTCACGCCGTGGCCCGCGACCGCGCGCGCGAAGCTGATCGCCCGCGTGTTCCAGGACCCGCTCGCCGGCAGCTGCGAGGCGCTCACGGTCGAGGAGAATCTGGCGCTCGCGGCCGCGCGCGCCGCCGTCGCGGCCTCCGACTGGCCCTGACGCGCGGCCTTCGCGAGCGCTTCCGCGATCGGCTCGCGCGGCTCGGGCTCAATCTCGAGAACCGGCTGGGCGACCGGATGGGGCTCCTGTCCGGCGGCCAGCGCCAGGCGGTCAGCCTGCTGATGGCGACGCTTGCGCCGATGCAGATCCTGCTGCTCGACGAGCACACCGCGGCGCTCGATCCCAAGACCGCCGAGTTCGTGCTCGAGCTCACGCGCGAGATCGTCGCCGAGCAGCGCCTGACGACGCTGATGGTGACCCACAGCATGCGCCAGGCGCTGGACTGCGGCACGCGCACGGTGATGCTGCACGAGGGCAGGATCTGCCTCGATGTCGCGGGCGCGGCGCGCGCCGGGCTCGGGGTCGTCGACCTGGTCGCCCGGTTCGGCGCGGTCCGCAGCCGCGAGCTCGCCGACGGCAGCCTGCTGCTCGGCTGAACTCTTATAAAGGGTTACGCTTCAGTTTTCAGCGCTAGGATGATCTTGTCGGCAGCCTCGCGGACCGCATCGTCGATGTCGTTTCGCGACGATGCCGGCACCGAGGCCGATTCGCCGGCGACCTTGAACTCGGTCGTCGGGGCGCCGGTCATCTCGTCATAGAGCGCGACCGCAGCCGTCATACTGTTTCTTCCGGCGAGCGGGCCGAGCCAGAACCGCGCCGTCTGGGAGACCTCGTCGGCCTGCGTGACCGAGACGTCCATGCGGTAGTCCGCCGGCTCGCCGGGCTGGAACACGTGGTTGAAGATGCCCTCGCTCACCAGGCGCCCGAACAGCTCGGATCGCAACCGATCGGCAGCCTCCGCGGCCGCCTGACGGGTTTCCGTGGACGCCCCGTCGGGCAGCGTCGGCCGCACCCACAATGCCACGGATTTGCCAGGTGGAATGGCCTCCGGGCTGGCACGAGCCATCTCGAGCTTGCCCGTAGAGTTGCATGCCGAGACCGCGAGCACGGACAACAGCGTGAAAGCATGGAACACAGCGCCTCGCATGGACCTCTTCCTCCCGCATCCTTGGCGCGACGGCTGATGTGCGCGAGCGCCTGCCGAGCCAATGCGTGAAGATAACGTCCGCCGGGGCGCCGAGTTTCCGGCCGGCAGAATCAGCGGGTGCTCAGCACCGTGCCGACCGGGGCAGGCTCACTGCCCGAGATAGGCCTCGATCACGGCCGGGTCGCGGCGGACCTCCTCGGGCGGGCCGAAGGCGATCGTCCGGCCGGCGGCGAGCACCGTCACGGTCGCGCACAGACGCATCACCGAGGGCATCTCGTGGCTGATCAGAAGAAAGGTCTTGCCCTGCTC
>DATAOG010000327.1:0-2526 GCA_036265855.1 Geminicoccaceae bacterium
CCCATGCGCCGCCTGGCGACCACGGCCCGGCGCGCGGGCTTGAACGCCGGCGTGCCGTAGACCTCGAACAGCGCCCGGCTGACATCGTGGTGATGGGCGAGCCCGCCGCGCATCACCCGCTCGATCGGGCCATCGGGATAGCCGAGCCCGAGCCGGCAGGTGGTGTCGATCGCCTCGGCACTGGCCAGGCCCTCGTCGAGCATGCGGAGCGCCGCATTGTAGACCGGGCGCAGCAGCCGATCGAGGATCCGCCCGGCCCGATCCGCCGAGACCGCGACCTCGAGGCCCGCACCCTCGAAGACCGCGCGGGCGGCTTCGATCGCACCCGGATCGCTGTTCGGCTGGACCACGAGCTCGACCAGCCGGGAGGGCGGATCGTCGCCGTTCCGGTAGCGGGCAAAGCCCAGCACGTTCGAGCCCTCGTCGCCATGGCTCTCGCCGGTATGCTCGCCCAGGCACCCGGTCCCGAGCTCGATCAGGATCGCTTTTTTCGAGCCGTCCGGGGAGTAAGGAGCGCCGAGATAGAGCACGACCTCGCCGTCGGCGCTCCCGCCATCGAGGAAGGCATCGCCGCTCGGAAACGAGCGGCTCTCGCCCTGCTGCACGATCCGGTAGCGCATGGCTCAGGCTCCGAACATCGCGTTGCCCTGGTACCGGAAGAAGCCGCGGCCGGACTTGCGGCCGAGGCGGCCCGCGGCGACCATGCGGCGGAGCAGGGGCGGCGCCGCGGCGCGCGGGTCCAAGGTGACCGGGTAGAGGGCCTCGCAGAGGCGGAGCTGGGTGTCGAGACCGATCAGGTCGAGCAATTCGCACGGTCCCATCCGGTAGCCGAGCCCGACCTTGATCGCCTTGTCGATGTCGGCCGGCGTCGCGACCCCGGCCTCGACGGCCCGGATCACGTCGTTGTTGAACGGCACCAGCAGCGCGTTCAGGATGAACCCCGGCCGGTCCTGGGTCTCGACCGGCATCTGGCCGGCCGCCTCGCACCAGGCGCGGGCGGCCTCGAACGTCTCTTCGCTTGTCTCGAGCCCGAGCGACAGCTCGATCAGTTTCATCAGCTGCGCCGGCAGGCAGAAGTGCATGCCGACCACCTTGTCCTCGCGGCCGCAGCCGGATGCGATCTCGGTGATCGAGAGCGTCGAGGTGTTGGAGGCGAAGATGGTGTTCTCCTGACAGACCTCGTTCAACGTCCGGAACAGCTGCTGCTTGGTCGCGAGGTCCTCGAACACCGCCTCGATCACGAGATCGCAGGTGTTGAGATCGGCGAGCTCGGTGGTCTGGACGAAGTTGCCGACGATCTTCTCGAGCTGCTCGGCGCTGAGCTTCCCGCGCTCCACCGACTGCCTGAGAAAGCCCTCGGTCTGGCGGCGCGCGCGCTCCAGTGCCGCAGCCTCCAGGTCGTAGGCGATCGTGGGAAAACCGGCGCGCGCGGCGACGATCGCGATCCCTGCCCCCATCGTGCCGCCGGCGCCGGCCACGCCGACCGTTTTTATCGAGCTGCTCATTTCTGAACGAAGCTCCGGCCGATCAGCTGGCGGTGGATCTGGTTGGTGCCCTCCCAGATCTGGGTGATCTTGGCATCGCGCATCAACCGCTCGGCGCGCAGGTCCTTGCAGTAGCCGTAGCCGCCGAACAGCTGCACGACCTCGGTCGTCATCCGCATCGCGAGGTCGGAGGCGCGAAGCTTCAGGATCGAGG
Organism: Geminicoccaceae bacterium; assembly: GCA_036265855.1. Taxonomy (GTDB): domain Bacteria; phylum Pseudomonadota; class Alphaproteobacteria; order Geminicoccales; family Geminicoccaceae; genus DATAOG01. The sequence goes on from DATAOG010000327.1 coordinate 1,699, forward strand.
CCTCGATGCCGATGTCATCCTCGCCGGCATCGACGAGCGTGCCCACGTGCCAGAGGAAGCGCTCGGTCAGCGCCAGCTCGCTCGCGAGATCGGCGAGCAGGAACTGGATGCCCTGGAACTCGACGATCCTGCGACCCGACTGGCGGCGCTGGTTGATGTAGGCGATGCCGTCCTCGAAGGCGACGCGCGCGATGCCCAGCGCATGCGCGGCGATCGAGGGCCGCGATTTGTTCAGCGCCGCAAGCAGGATCCGAAGCCCGTCGCCCGGCTCGCCGAGCAGGTTCGACCGCGGCACCCGGCAATTCCCGAACGCGAGCGTCGCGGTCGAGGACGCGCGGATGCCCATCTTGTCCTCGGTGCGCACCACGTGAAGCCCGGGCGCGCCGCGCTCGACCACGAGCACCGAGATCGCCTTGCGCGGGACTTCAATCTCGCTCCACTTGCCGAACAGCAGAAGCCGGTCGGCGACGTCGCCGTTGGTGATGAAAGTCTTGCCGCCGTCGATCCGGATCTCGTCGCCCGCGGGGGCAAAGCGCGTGCGCATGCCGGTCGCATCCGAGCCGGCGTGCGGCTCGGTGATGCCCAAGGCCCCGAGCCCGCCGGCCGCGATCTTCGGCAACAGGCGCCGCTTCTGTTCCTCGCTGCCGAAGTCGATCAGAGGCTTCATCGCATGGAAGTTGGTGGACCAGACGCTGCCGGTCGCGGCGCAGGCTTTGGTCAGCTCGCGCACGCAGGCGAGATAGGCGCAGTACGAGATCGGCTGGCCGCCATAGGCCTCGGGCACGAACATCGCGTTCAGGCCCAGCTCATTGATCGAGCGCACGTTGT
>DATAOG010000328.1:0-2638 GCA_036265855.1 Geminicoccaceae bacterium
GCTTGAGGCCGGCGACACCTTCTACCAGCCGAATGCCGGCATCCCGGAGCTGCGCACAGCACTCGCCCGCTACATGAGCCGCCTCTACGGCCGGTCCATCGGGCCGGAGCACGTGATCGTCTCGGCCTCGGCCATGAACGCGCTGATGCTGGTCATGCAGGCGCTGGTCGATCCGGACGACGTCGTGGTCACGACCACGCCCGCCTGGCCCAATCTGCCGGCGGTGCCGACGATCCTTTCCGGGCAGATCCGGAGCGTGCCGCTGACCCCGGCCAACGCCGGCTGGCGGCTCGACCTCGAGCGGCTGTTCGCCGCCTGCGACCGGCGCACGCGCGTGATCTTCCTGAACTCGCCCAACAATCCGACCGGCTGGATGATGTCGGCCGAGGAGCAGGCGGCGGTGCTCGAGTTCGCCCGCGCGCGCGGGATCTGGATCGTCAGCGACGAGGTCTACGCCCGGATCGTCTATGACCGGCCGGTCGCACCCTCGTTCCTCGAGCAGGCGGCGCCGGAGGACCGGGTGATCGTGGTCAACAGCTTCTCCAAGAGCTGGGCGATGACCGGCTGGCGGCTGGGCTGGATCACGGCTCCGGCCGAGCTCGTGCCGAGCTTCGAGATGCTGACCGAGTACAACATCGCCGGCCCGGCCGGCTTCATCCAGCGCGCGGGCGTGGTCGCCGTGCAGGACGGCGAGCCGTTCGTCAGCGAGATCGTGGCCCGCTACCGCGCCGCGCGCGAGCTCGTGATCTCGCGGCTCGGCGGCATCCAGCACCTCAGCCTGCCGATCCCGGCCGCCGCCTTCTACGCCTTCGTGCGGGTCGATGGCCTGTCCGACAGCCTCGCGTTCGCCAAGGAGCTGCTGCAGGCGACCGGGGTCGGGCTCGCCCCCGGCGCCGCCTTCGGCGAGGGCGGCGAGGGCCGCCTTCGCTTATGCTTCGCGGCCAGCCTGCCGACGCTCGAGCAGGCACTCGACCGGCTCGCGGAGTTCATGGCGACCCGCTGACGCGTCGCGGGGCTACCGTGGTCCGCGGCTGGCATCCGGTTCCCAGTCGCCGAGGATCTGCTCGAGGCTGTAGGGGCGGTTCTCGGGCAGACTCGCGACCGCCGCGTGCTCGCCGTGACGGACCATCCTGCGCTGGACGCGCTGGCGCGCCCGCCTGAACACATCCGCGAGCTCGCGCTTCAAAGAGCGCCGGATCGTGGGCGAGAGCTTGCGCTCGATCTGATCCCGAAAACCATCGATCTCGTCCGCCCAGTGCAGACGCTGCTCGACCGCCGGCGAGTGCTCGATCATCATGAAAAGCTGGAGGATCTGCTGCGCCAGGCTGAAGACGGCATCGCGCTCGCTCTTGCCCAGTCCCGGAGCTCCTCGGCGATGTGCGCGAGGTCGAGCGGCAGGTTCGGCCGGGTCCGGGCGAAGCGACGCAATTCCTTCGCCTGGGCCTGGGTCCAGGCGTAGGAGTCGCTCTCGTAGAGCTGCTCGGGCCGGGTTCGCGCTCATGCCGGACAAAGCTGGATCGGCGCGCCCGCACTCGCAACGTCAGGGAGTGCGTCCGGGCTGCCGGTCGCGGCCGCGAAATCCGGCCGTTCGGAGGATTCACGCAGGGTGCGCGCAGGGCGCTCGGGTTCGTTTCGCGTCGCTTCTTCGGCGCATCGGTGACCGGTTGCCGTGCGCTCGGGTTCGTTTCGCGACGCGCTCGTGTCGCGCGTCAGCACGAATGGCTGCGGTTCGGTTTCGTTCAGCCCGGGGCGAGAACCTGGCCGTAACGGATCGTCTCCCGGCAGCGCCGCCGGCCGGAGCGGAAGCCTGCCCGCTTCGTCGACGCCGCTCGACGCCTCGGCCTTTGCGGCCGGCGCCCGCGCCTGCAGCGCCTTGAGAGTCCGGAAAAACTCGGCCTGGGCGCCGTTGCGATAGCGGACCAGCGTTGCGAACGCGCGCTCGGCGCCGCCGTCGCGGGTCAGCGCGCCGCCCGGGCTCCTGTACGGATCGCCTTCGACCAGCATCTCGAACTCGAGCCGGTCGGCCCGCGCGAGCCGCCAGGCAGCCGCGATCAGCCGCCGGGCGAGCAGGGTCTCGAGCGGGCTCTCTGGCCGCAGCTCCTCGAGCAGCGCGCTCTCGAGCGCCGCGAACTCGGCGCGACTGTCGTAGGGCAGCAACAGGAACTTCTTCGCGCACATGCCATGCTTCAGCGCGTTGCGCGAAGCGCGCGCCTTGCCCTCCGCGGTCCGCGGGCCTCTCGACCTGGCGCCGTTGGCGCGGCTCGCCACAGCGCGGGCGCTGAGCACGTGAACCGCGGCATCGCCGTGGCTGAACATGACCGATTCTCCGATTTCGATGGACAGGGGGCGGTCGGAGGAGGGCTTCCGGCAGAGGCCGCAGCCGGGTCCAGCTTAGCCGATCATAGGAAAAAATGCAAGGCAGAGCCGCCCGCCCGGTCGCCGATAGGCAGCGTGTTCATCGTTCATTAACCTTAAGCGATTATCGAGCTCTCCATGCGATTGTGGGAATCCGTGCCCGGGCGCCAGAAGGTCAAAGCCCCGCAGGGGCGTCCGGTTGCCCTCAGCCCTGCCCTCCGCCTCCTCAGCCCGGAACATGTAGGTGGACGTGCGCGCGATGGATTTGGTTGTTAGGGGCCCC
>DATAOG010000329.1:0-3249 GCA_036265855.1 Geminicoccaceae bacterium
ACAGACTCCGAATGATGTGAATCCTTTGTCTCAATCAATGCACTAGGCCAACCTCACGCCGGTCTTCCTGCCGCCGATTCACCCGTGCTGAAACCTCAGCCAGCGGGTCTGGCTGGACCTGCGCGAGCGTGTCCTCTGCCAGCCCCTCTGGCCGAGCTGTGATGACATCGGCGATGCCTGCTGCGCCGACTGGACGTCGTACTCGACCAGATCGGCCGCATTCGCTTCCCTCTGCACGCCCGACTGGGCCGGAGGGGGTCAGTTCTCAATTGTGTCCGTATCAGGGTTCGGCGAGGAAGGCGCGATAGTCCTCGGCGAGCGCCTCGACCGCCGCCCGGTACAGCCGCTCGCCATGGGCCGGGGTCGCGAGCGACGGGTCGGAGCCGATCCGGCCGTCCGGATAGCGGCGCCGGAAATCGGCGGCATCGGTGAAGCCGGTGCTCGCCGGCGCCTGGAGCGGATCGAGCGCCGCCTGCTTGATGCTGTCGGGCAGCGCATATTGCGTGAGCGCGATCTCGCTCGCGGTGGCATGTGAGCCGTCGCGCTCGTCGAACAGCTCCTTCTGCACCGCGGCCACGGCCTGCGGGCTCCACCAGTTGCGCAGACGGCAGCGCAGGGCCACGCCGTGGCGAGCCGGGGCCAGGCTGGCGGCTGCGTGCAGCTCGGAGACGGCGGCCATGATGGTCGCCATGTTGCCGCCATGCCCGTTGATCACGAGGCAGCGCTCGAAGCCATGGCGGGCGAGCGAGCCAAGCAGATCGACCATGACCGTGAGCAGGGTCTGCGGCCGGAGCGTCATGGTCCCGGGAAACGCCATGTGATGCTGGGCCATGCCGAAGCCAAGGGTCGGCGCCACCAGGGCGCCGGTCGCCTCCCCGACGCCTTGCGCGACCAGCTCGGCGCAGAGCGCGTCGGTGCCGATCAGGCCGTTCGGTCCGTGCTGCTCGGTCGAGCCGACCGGCAGAAGGATGCCCCGACTGTGCTCCAGATAGCGCTCGACCTCCTGCCAGGTGCAGCGTGCCAACAGCATCGAACCCGCCCGAAATTGTGTTGCGCCCCCGAGAGGATAGCCGCAGGCAGGCCGCCATCTCAATCCGACCCGGCCGGCTCGCCGGTCAGATGCCCAAACGCCGGTACGCCGCTGGCTGCTGAAACTCGCACACCGGCCGCCACCTCGATCCGGGGCGCGGCCGGCCCGCCGGTCGGATGCCGCTGCGCTGCCCCGCGATGCTGCTATAACAAGCTTGCAGACGACAAACCCGTGCGGGGTCGGGGCGATGGCGGGTCCGGAGGCGAGCGGCGAGAGCTTCGATTTCATCGTGATCGGCGCTGGCTCGGCCGGCTGCGTGCTCGCCAACCGGCTTTCGGCGAACCCGGATCATCGGGTGCTTCTGCTCGAGGCCGGCGGCCGCGATCGCAGCTTTTGGATCCACCTGCCGATCGGCTATTACCGGACGATTTTCGACCCGAAGCTCGGCTGGGGCTACCAGACCGAGCCCGAGCCCGGCCTGAACGGCCGCCGGGTGGCGTGGCCGCGCGGCAAGGTCCTGGGCGGTTCGTCCTCGATTAACGGCCTGGTCTACATCCGCGGTCAGAGCGAGGATTTCGACCATTGGCGCCAGCTCGGCAATCCAGGCTGGTCGTTCGAGGACGTGCTGCCCTATTTCAAGCGGGCCGAGGACCAACCGCGCGGCGCCGACGAGCACCATGGCGCCGGCGGCCCGCTGGCGATCGCCGAGGGCACGCGGCACGAGCTCTGCGACGCCTACGTGCGCGCCGCCGAGCAGCTCGGCATCCCGCGCAACGACGACTTCAATGGCGCGACCCAGGAGGGTGCGGGCTATTTCCAGCTGACCACCTGCCGCGGCTTTCGCTGCTCGGCTGCCAGGGCCTATCTGCGGCCGGCGAGAGATCGGCCGAACCTCAGCATCGAGACCGACGCTCCGATGCTCCGGCTCGAGCTCGACGGCAGGCGGGCGCGGGCGGTCCGCTACCGGCAGAACGGCCACGAGCGGCTCGTCCGGGCCGGGCGCGAGATCGTGCTCGCCGCGGGCGCCATCAATTCGCCCCAGATCCTGCAGCTGTCGGGGATCGGACCGGGCGCGCATCTGCAGAGCCACGGCATCGAGGTCGCCCACGATCTCGCGGGCGTCGGGCACAACCTTCAGGACCATTTCCAGGCGCGCTCGGTCTATCGCTGCACCAGGCCGATCACGCTCAACGACCGGGTCCGCAGCCCCTTCCAGAAATTCCTGATGGGCCTGGAGTGGATCCTGTTCCGGACCGGCCCTTTGACCATCGGCGCCGGCCAGGGCGGCATTTTCGCGCGCACGCGGGCCGAGCTCGCGAGCCCCGACGTCCAGTTCCACATCATCCTGTTCTCGGCCGATCGCCCGGGCCAGCCACTGCACCGGTTTTCCGGCTTCACCGCCTCGGTCTGCCAGCTGCGCCCGGAGAGCCGGGGCACGGTCCTGATCCGCTCGCCGAGGCCAGAGGACCACCCGGCGATCGTCGCCAACTACCTCGCCGCCGAGACCGATCGCCGCTGCGTGGTCGACGGTCTCAAGCTGGCCCGTAAACTCAGCCGAACCGAGGCCCTCCAGCCTTATATCGCCGAGGAGCTCGAGCCCGGAGCCCACATGGTCAGCGATGACGACCTGCTCGCCTACGCGCGCGCCCGCGGCGGCACGATCTTCCATCCCAGCGGCACCTGCGCGATGGGCCCGGCCGGCAACCCGATGGCCGTGGTCGACCACGAGCTCCGCGTTCACGGCCTCTGCGGGCTCCGGATCGCCGATGCGTCGATCATGCCGACCGTGGTGTCGGGCAACACGAATGCCGCTTGCATCATGATCGGCGAGAAGTGCGCGGACCTGATGCTGAAGACCTAGCGGGCTTCCGCTTCGATGCAGATCATGCCCACGAGATGGCATGCGGCGCCGGCCGCTCGAGGACGTTCGCTACACCGGGGCGCATTCGGTGAGGAGCAGGTTCCGGAACGCGCTCAGCCGGCGCCGACCAGCCGATGGAGGATGGTCGTCGACAGGCGTGCGATGCCGGCCGAGACATCGGTGTCCTGCTCGAGGCCCATCGTGTAGAGGTGGCGGATCAGCTGTTCCCGGGTCGCCTCGTCCATGCCGGTGAAACGGAGGGCGATGCCGGCACCGGAGCGACGGACGACCAGCGCCTCGACCGTTCCTATCGGCTCGAACTCGAGGTGGATATGGGAGCCCGGCGGCGCCTGGACAT
>DATAOG010000330.1:0-16734 GCA_036265855.1 Geminicoccaceae bacterium
GAGAGGCTCGGCATCGAGCATCCTATCCTGCTCGCCCCGATGGGCTTCGTCGCCGGCGGCGAGCTCGCGGCGGCGGTTTCGGCGGCCGGCGGCCTCGGCCTGATCGGCGGCGGCTACGGCGATGCCGACTGGCTGAGGCGAGAGTTCGCGGCGGCCGGCAACCAGCCGGTCGGGGCCGGCTTCATCACCTGGTCGCTGGCGAGACGGCCGGAGCTGCTTGAGCTCTGCCTCGAACGCAGTCCGAAGGCCATGATCTTCACCTTCGGCGATGCCACGGCGTTCGTCGCCAGGTGCCAAGAGGCAGGCGTGACCACGCTTTGGCAGGTGCAGCGGCTCGAGCAGGCGCGTCAGGCGATCGCGGCCGGGACCGACATTCTGGTCGCCCAGGGCCAGGAGGCGGGCGGCCATGGCCTCCAGCGCGGCCTGACCGCGCTGCTGCCAGCCATCCGCGACCTCGCGGGCGAGGATCAGCTCGTGGTCGCCGCGGGCGGCATCGGCGACGGGCGTGGGCTGGCCGCGAGCCTGATGCTTGGCGCCGACGGGGTCATGATGGGCACGCGCTTTTTTGCGGCGGTCGAGGCGCTCGGACCGGCCAGCGTCAAGGCGCGGCTGGTCGCGGCATCGGGCGACGAAACGCTGCGCACCTCGGTCTTCGATCTGGCGCGCGGGTTCGACTGGCCGGAGGGCTTCACGGGGCGGATCCTGCACAACGAGTTCTCGCGCCGCTGGCACGGCAACGTCGAGGGGCTGCAGGCGCGGCTCGAGGACGAGCGCAAGCGCTACGAAGCGGCCGGCGAGGACGATGTCACGACCCGCGTCGTGCACGCCGGCGAGGTCGTGGATCTGATCACCGAAATCGTGCCGGCCGCCCGGATCGTCTCCGAGACCGTGGCCGAGGCGACCCGGCTGCTACGCAGCGCGGCGGCCAGATACCTCGTGTCGTGACTCTGGCTCAGTCGGGCGCGCCGCGGGCAAGGCGCTCACAGGCATCCCGGCTGCTGGCGAAAAGCCCGAGCAGCGCTCCCCGTGCAGCCTCGGGCAGGTCGGCGCGCGCCAGCGCCTGTGCGGTGCAGGCCTCGAGACGGGCCTCGGCGGCGGCGCGCTCCTGCATCAGCGTCTGACGCTGGTCGGGCGAGAGCGCGGCCTTGACGAGGCTCGCGAGCTCGCGCGCGGCCTCCAGGTCGGCGTCCGGCGCCGGCGGCAGATCGCCGAGAGCGCGGATCACCTCGCCGAGCTCGTCCGCCGCTGCCCGCCGCGCTCGCGCCAGATCGCGGAGCCTGCCGGCCAGGCGGTCGTCGTCCTCGAGCATGCCGGCTGCGGCCTCGTGGCCGTCGGCCGCCTCCAGGCAGCCGACCACGACGTCATTCAACGCGATCTGCAGCTCGCTCAACAGCACGCCCATCGGCCCCTCCCGAGGACTGATCCGGTGCCGGCACGAACACCGAAAGCGCGCGCGGCACGACGGTAAACCGCGCCGGCGTCGAGGTGGTGAGCTCGCCGTCGGTGTTGACCGGCAGTGGCCGCCCCGTGCCGACCTCGACGGTCCGCGCGCGCAGGGCCAGCACGGCCTCGCTCCGGTCCAGCCAGCCGAAGCGGAGCGCCGGGAACAGCAGCAGCAGCCGCCAGAATCGGCGCGGCTTCAGAACGTAGACGTCGAGCCAGCCGTCGTCGATGGCCGCATCCGCGCGCACGGTCATGCCGCCGCCGTAATGCCGGCCGTTGCCGACCGTCACCTGGAGCGCGCGCAGGCGCAGCGCGCGGCCGTCGCAGCGCAGCCGGACGCGAAACGCCCGCGTCGTCCGCCAGGCGTCGCGCACGCTCAGCACGTAGGCGAGCAGCCAAAGCCGTCGCTTGCGCTCGGCGCTGTGGTGGCGGGTGACCTCGGCGGCAAGCCCGATGCTCGCGGCGTTGAAGAAGTGCTTCCGGTTGGCGCGGCCAAGGTCGATCCGGTGCTGGTGTCCATCCACGATCGTGGCGGCCGCCTTCACGAGATCGGTCGGGAGCTTGAGCGTGCGGGCGAGATCGTTGCCGGTCCCGGTCGGCAGGATGCCGAGCGGCAGCTGGCGCGCGAGGAGCGCCTCGGCTGCGGCGTTCATCGTGCCGTCGCCGCCGGCGAGGACCACGAGATCGACCTCGCCGCCATCCGACCTGATGACGCCGCCGACCTCGTCGGACCGCCGGCACTGCCGCTCGAGCACGCTGATGCCGCCTGCGCTCAGCACCTCGAGCGCGGCCGACAGGTCGCGATCGCCCGTGCGACTGTGCCGGTTCGCGATCAGCAGCGCCCGTCTGTCAGGCAAATCGTGGTTCCTCCCCGTATCGCGCCGCCACCAACGGGGCCTCCGCGGCTCCGTTCCGGGCCGGACGAAATCAACGGCTGAGCCGGTACTCGACCGTGCTGACCACCCGGATCTGCTTCTCGATCTGGTTCGGCTCCGACAGACCGGGTGCCGGATCACGGGCCAGGATCTCGAACAGGCCTTGCGAGGCGCGCCGGATCTCGGCGATCTCGCTGCCGGAATCGGCGGCGAACTGCTCGGCCGCCTGGCGCGCGTTGCGGGTCGCCGCGGCCACCATGGTGGGCTTGATGTCGTTCAGCTTCGTGAACAGGTAGCGCGGGCCGCCGGTGTCGGCGAGCACCACGCCTTGCTTGACCAGCTCGCCGGTCAACCGGTCGAGCTCGGCGACCCGGTCCACCTGCCCGGTGCGCACGATCACGGTCTGGGCGACGATGAACCGGTTGTTGCTGGCGCCCTCCGGCCGGTAGGGCTGCGCCAGCAGGTCGGTGACCTCGACCCTTTGCGGCTGGATCGCCGCGGCCTCGATCCCGTGGTCCGAGAGGAAGCGGGTGACCGTCGCGAGGTCGGCGTCGATCTTGGTCTGGACCTGACCGAGCTCGTTGCCGGTCGCGGTGATCCGGAGCGGCCAGACGGCGAGGTCGGCCTTGACGAAGCTCTCGGCCAGTCCCTTGACCGTGACGTAACGGTCGACGCTCCGGCCGTGCTCGAAGCCGCGGCCGACCAGGAAACCCGCAGCCGCCAGGCCAAGCGCGAGGATCAGCGCACCGAGCAGGGAGGCCAAGGCCGGCCGCCTGCGGCGCCGCGGGTGGTCTGGCGAAATCGCCATGTCAGCCCGCGTGCGCGCCGGCGCGGCGGCATTCGAGGCCCTCGATCGCGCCGGTCTCGACGGCAGCTCGGCTTGCGGTCATCGGGGTGTCGTTCCGGCCTGCTCCGGCCCGGTTTGGCGCCGGCCGCGGGCCCTTCCTCCAGACGCCTTGCAGCAGATGATGCGAACATCGCCCGGGCCTGTCCAGCCCGCAACAGACCGGAGCCGCGGCCGGGCAGCATGGTCGCGCGGGGAGACCCTCAGCCCGCGAGCCGCCAGCGGGTGCCCTCGGGGCCGTCCTCGAGGATCACGCCCGCAGCCGTGAGGCGGTCGCGGATCCGGTCCGCCTCGGCGAAGTCCTTCGCCCGGCGCGCGGCCACGCGGAGCTCAACCAGGCGCTCGATCTCGACGCTTGCGAGCGTGCTCTCGCCGGTCTTCTGGAGCCAGGCCTCAGGCTCCGCCTGCAAGAGGCCGAGCAGCTGCCCGCCGGCCAGGATCTTTGCCCCGAGCGCGCTGCGCCGGTCCGGTTCGGCGCTGGCGTTGGCCTCGCGGGCAAGCGCGCGCAGCTCGGCCAACGCTCTGGGCGTGTTCAGGTCGTCCTCGAGCGCGGCCAGCACGCCCTTCGGCATCGCCGCCGCCGGCGCCGTCGGCTGGCTCCCAGGGGCGACCGCCGGTGGTCGCCCCGGAGCGCCGACCGGCCCGGGCAGGTCGCGGAGCGTCAGGTACAGCCGGTCGAGCGTCCGCTTGGCCCGGACGAGCCCGGCATCGCTCCACTCGAGCGGCTTGCGGTAGTGCCCGCCAAGCAGCGCACAACGGATCGCCTCGCCCGGCGCCTGGGCGAGCAGGTCACGGACCAAGAGCACGTTGCCAAGCGATTTCGACATCTTCTCGCGCTCGATGTCGAGGAAACCATTGTGAACCCAGAAGCGGGCGAGCGGGGCGCCGCCGTGCGCGCAGACGCTCTGGGCGAGCTCGTTCTCGTGATGCGGGAACTTCAGGTCCTGGCCGCCGCCGTGGATGTCGATCGTGACGCCCAGATGCGCCTCGACCATGGCCGAGCACTCGATGTGCCAGCCGGGCCGGCCGCGGCCGAAGGGGCTGTCCCAGCCGGGCTGCTCGGGCGTCGACGGCTTCCAGAGCACGAAGTCCGCGGGATCGCGCTTGTACGGGGCGACCTCGACCCGGGCGCCTTCGATCATCTCGTCGCGCGAGCGCCGCGACAGCCGGCCGTAGTCGGCGAAGGAAGGCACGTGGAACAGCACGTGCCCTTCCGCGACATAGGCGTGGCCCTTCTCGACCAGGGCCGCGATCATCGCCAGCATGCCCGGAATGTGCCCGGTCGCGAACGGCTCGACGGAGGGCCTCAGCACGTTCAGCGCATCCATGTCCTCGTGGTAGGCGCGGGTGAACTCGGCTGCGATCGCCTCGGTGCCGACCCCGCGCTCGCTCGCCGCTTTGATGATCTTGTCGTCGATGTCGGTGACGTTGCGGACATGGAGCACGTCGCCGTAGCGATGCTTCAGGACGCGGGCCAGCACGTCGAACACGACCGCCGCGCGGGCGTTGCCGATATGCGGATAGTTGTAGACGGTGGGGCCGCAGACGTAGATCGTCGGCCGTTTCGGATCGGCCGGGACGAAGGTCTCCTTGCGGCCGGTCAGCGAATTGAAGAGCTGCATGGTCGAGGCTCGAAACTGGCGGGGCGAGGCGAGAACGGGCCGCGATCGGCGAAGGTCGGCGATGCAGTTTCCCGGCGGGGGTGCGGCTGGCGCCCCGCCTATATAACACGCGGGGCGGACGGCTCCAGGGCCGCGATCGGCGGCGGCCGGGCCTTCGGCGCTCGGACCTAGCGCTGGGCCAGGTGCGGCCCGCGGTCGGGACAGGGGAAGGCGGCGCGCAGGCCGAGCACGAGCACCTGGCTCGCCGGCCGGTCGTTGTAGCGGTCGAGCGGGCCGTGGATCTCCTGCGTCAGCGCGAACAGCTGCGAAGTGACGTAGTCGACCAGCCGGGCGATGTCGCCGTCCTTGCGGAAGCGGAAGGTCGCCTCCGGGGCGCAGAACAGCGGCTGCTTGATCGCGGCGGCTGCCTGGTTGGCGACCTCCAGCGTCTCGAACACGGTGTAGGCGTAGAGCTCGAAGTTCTGATAGAGGGTCACCTCGTCCGCGTTCAGGCCGCGCTTGGCCGATTCCAGGGGCAGGCTCTGCAGGTGGCGCATCTCGCCGAAGGTGAACAGGACCTCATCGGCGTGCGCTGGAGTGCCGCCAAGCAGCACGCCGAGCGCGATCGCGGGCAGCAGGCGGAGCCGGTCGAGCGGTGCTGGCGGCATGGGACTGCCTGTCGCGGAGAAGTTGCCTCTGATCGAGCTCAACCCTAACGAGAAGGCTATTTTCGATCCGGCCGCGAATGTCAAATCAAATCTGGCCGCCTACCTCCCCTGGGGGACCGGGATTGCCTGCGCTTTTTCGCTCGGGGCGGGTTGCCGAGCCGCAGGCGATCGACGAGTCTTGAGGGGAAGCGAGCCCGCGCGACTGGGACATGGTGGACGAACCCCGCTTTCAGACCGTCGAGCTGCGCCTTGCCGGATCCGGCAAGGAGCTCGCGGCCGCGATCGAGGCCGCCCAGTTCGCGCGCGTGATCGATGAGGACGCGCCCGAAGACCCGGCTGAAGCGGCGGCGGTCCAGCAGTTCGTCGAGCTGTTCGCAAGCGCGGCCGAGAGGTGGGAGCAGCTCGGGCCGGCGGGGCGCGGGCGGCTGCTGAGCGAGCTCGGTGAGCGCCTCGACCGGCTCGAGCGGCGCGGCTGGTTCGTGCATTGGGCAACCGGCGCGATCGGCGTCGCGGATCAACGACAGGGCGGGCTGCAGCTGCCGCTCGCGATCCTGTCGGTCAGCCGCTCGAGCCAGGCCAAGCTGCCGGCGCGGATTCCAGCGGCGCTCTCGATCGAGCCGGGCTCGGGCGCGGTCCACTGACCTCCCCGTGACCGGCGGTCAGGCGGCGTCGGGGCCCCAGGTGTCCGAAAGCGTGTAGCCCAAGGGGTAAGGATCGCTCGGGTCGAGCCCCAGCTGATAGATGCCGTGAATCCACGCGCGCCCGGAGATCCGCGGCACGATCGCCGCCCGGTCGCCGACCGTGGCGGTCCGGACGATCTCGGCACGGAAGCTGCTGTCGATCACCGAGCGCAGCTCGATCGGCTGGCTGATGCCGAGCTCAGCCTTGGCGTGCATGACCGCGAGCCTGGCGGCGGTGCCGGTGCCGCAGGGCGAGCGGTCCAGGCGCCCGGGATGGATCACCGTGGCGTTGCGCGGCGGCTCGCCGGCGCCGGCCGACCCGGCGCAGAACATCACGAAGCTGATCTCGCGCAGATCCGGGATCTCCGGGTGGCGCACCGGGATCTGCCGGCGCGCGGCGCGCCGGATCTGGCGGGCGAGCGCCACCATGTCGCGCGCCTCGTCTGGACTTACCCGAAAGCCGCAAGGCGCGGCATCGACCAGACAGAAGTAGTCGCCGCCGTAGGCAACATCGACCCGGAGCGTGCCGACGCCCTCGATCTCCAGCGGCTGGCCGAGCTGCTCGACGAAGCTCGGCACGAACTCGAGCGTGACCCGCTCGCATCTGCCGCCCCGGCACTCGGCCTCCGCGGTCACGAGCCCGGCCGGGGTGTCGAGCACGACCCGGGTCATGGGCTCCACCATCGGCAGCATGCCGGTCTCGAGCAGGACCGTGGCCACGCACATCGCGTTCGAGCCGGACATCGCATGGCAGCCGTCCGCCTGCATGACCAGGAAGCCGGCATCGGCGCCGGCACGGGCCGGCGGCAGCAGGAGATTGGCCGACATCTGGGCGCTGCCGCGCGGCTCGAACAGCGCGAACCTGCGAATCCGGTCATCGGTGCCGTTCAGGTGGCGCATCTTGTCGAGCATGGTCTTGCCCGGCACGTCGACCACGCCGCCGGTGATCACCCGGCCGACTTCGCCCTCGGCATGAGCGCCCACGACCGTGAGCATCCTCGACCAGCGCATGGCAGCCCCCGATCGGACCGCAGCAAGGGTGTGGCTGGTCAGTCCGCAGCCCGTTCAGATATCCGTGTCCAGCGGTTTCGCGATCCGTTCAAGCGCTATTTGCAAAGGCGGCCATATGATTCGCTCTTCCGGTTGCATGTCTGCCGGGCCATGCCCCTGGGCGGGGCTTGTCGGGACCGCGCCCTGTCGCCTGCGCGCTGCAAGCAGCGGGCCCTGCTCCGGCGGCCGGGAACCGGGCGAGCGGCCAATCGTGCGCGATCGAGGGGAAGTGATCGCACCATCAACCAGCGCGTTAGTATCGTTGTGGCCGATCAATCTGGCCGGGGCGATTGGCGCCCGATCGACGATTTGACGCCAGCGGCCGGGATTGCTTAATTCTGTACTTGGGATCGGCAAAGAAGCTGACCGGTTATCTCTCGGCACACTCGGCGCGAAGGACATGGTCGCGATGCTGTTCGGGGAGATCGCCAAGCGAGTGGTGCACTGGGGCCGGCTCTCGATCATCGACGCGCATGGTCGTCGCCACGAGGCCGGCCCGAGCGACGGTCCGCAGGTGACGATCCGCCTGCACGACCGGGCGCTCCATCACCGGCTCGCGCTCAACCCCTTTCTGTGCCTGGGCGAGGCCTATATGGACGGCACGCTCACGATCGAGCAGGGCTCGTTGTACGAGCTCATGGACATCTGCACGGCCAACAGCCACCACGCCGAGGCCAGCCTGCTCGGACGGGCGCTCCGCACCGGCCAAAAGCTCCTGCGCCGCCTGCACCAGTACAACCCGGTCCGCCGCGCCCAGGCCAACGTCGCCCATCACTACGACCTCTCGGATCGCCTGTACGACCTGTTCCTCGACCGCGACCGGCAATACAGCTGCGCCTACTTCACCCACCCGCACCACGACCTCGATCTGGCGCAGGCGGACAAGAAGCGCCACCTGATTGCCAAGCTGCTGCTCGAGCCCGGCATGCGGGTGCTCGACATCGGCTCGGGCTGGGGCGGGCTCGCGCTGTCGCTCGCCGAGGCCGGCGCCGGCGAGGTGCTCGGGATCACGCTGTCCGAGGAGCAGCTCAAGGTCAGCCGCGAGCGTGCGCGCCGGCAGGGACTGGCCGACCGGGTCCGGTTCGAGCTGCGCGACTACCGCGAGCAGACCGGGACCTTCGACCGGATCGTGTCGGTCGGCATGTTCGAGCACGTCGGGGTGCGCCACTATCAGGAGTTCTTCCGGGCCGTGCGCGGCCTGCTCGCCGAGAACGGGGTTGCGGTCCTCCATTCGATCGGCCGCATGGACGGGCCGGGCACGACCAACCCCTGGATCCGCAAGTATATCTTCCCGGGCGGCTATGCGCCGGCGCTCTCGGAGGTGCTGCCGGTGGTCGAGCGGCTCAAGATCTGGGTCACCGACATCGAGATCCTGCGCCTGCACTACGCCGAGACGCTGCGCGCGTGGCGGCAGCGCTTCGCCGCGCAGCGCGGTCAGATCGCAGGGCTTTACGACGAGCGCTTCTGCCGGATGTGGGAATTCTATCTGGTCGGCGCGGAGCTCGGTTTCCGGCGGCTGGGCAACATGGTCTTCCAGATGCAGCTGGCCCGGCGCCAGGATGCGGTGCCGCTCACCCGCGACTACATTACAGAATGGGAGGGCGGCCGGAGCGCGGCCGCGGTCGCCGCCGAGTAAGGCAGCCTGCCGCGGGGACTGGACGGCGGTTCAGCTGCGGTTTACTCGGTCCGGCGTAATTCGATGGCCGATGCGCTCGCCGAAGCGGCGAGTGTCGCGCGAGCAGCGCCCGTGGCCGCTGCGGTCTGTCCTGGCGAGCTGAACGACGCGTCCGGACCGGTCGGAGGCAGGTGGAGCTGCGGCGCCGGCGTTACTGACGGGGGGCCGCTTGCGACCATCTGACGCGGGCCTTGCACAAGCCGGCCCGCCCGCCGGCAGAGCAGGGCAGCCCGAGAGCCTGACGATGCAACCTGACCTGGAGCGAGGATCGGAGCGGTGAGCGCACAGATCACGCCGGTCCCGGGGTTCGACCTCGTCGTGTTCGGCGGCACCGGCGACCTCGCCCGCCGCAAGCTGATGCCGGCGCTCTACTATCGCGACCGCGACCGGCAGATCCCGCCGGAAAGCCGGATCATCGGCGTCTCGCGCGGCGAGCTCGGCCGCGACGCCTACGCCGCCCTGATCGAGGAGGCGTTGCGCGAGCATCTGCCGGAGGACGCGCGCGACCCCGGCTGCCTGACCCGCTTCCTCGGCCGGCTCGACCACATCACGCTCGATGCCACGGGCGCGCGCGGCTGGCCGGAGCTCAAGGCCAGGCTCGGCGACGCCAGCGAGCGCGTGCGGGTGTTCTACCTCGCGACCGCGCCGGACCTGTTCGGCCGCATCTGCCGCAATATCGGGGAGACCGGGCTCAACAGCAGCGCCGCCCGGGTCGTGCTCGAGAAGCCGATCGGTCATGACCTCGCCTCGGCACGCGCCATCAACGATCAGGTCGGCACGGTCTTCCCCGAGGAGGCGATCTTCCGGATCGACCACTATCTCGGCAAGGAGACCGTCCAGAATCTGACGGTCCTCAGGTTCGCCAATTCGCTGTTCGAGCCGTTGTGGAATAGCAGCGCGATCGACCACGTTCAGATCACGGTCGCCGAGACCATCGGCGTCGAGGGGCGGGGCGCCTATTACGACCGGGCGGGCGCGCTCCGGGACATCGTCCAGAACCACATTCTCCAGCTGCTCTGCCTGGTGGCGCTCGAGCCGCCGACCTGCCTCGAAGCCGATGCCGTGCGCGACGAGAAGCTCAAGGTGCTGCGCGCCCTCCGCCGGATCCGGGGCGCCGACGTCGCGCTGAAGACGGTGCGCGGCCAGTATCGCGCCGGCGCCAGCGAGGGCGGCGCCGTGCCGGGCTACGCCGAGGAGATCAGGGCGAATGCCGGCAGCCTGACCGAGACTTTCGTGGTCATCAAGGCCGAGATCGCGAACTGGCGCTGGGCCGGAGTGCCGTTCTATCTCCGGACCGGCAAGCGCCTGCCGATGCGCGGCTCCGAGATCGTGATCCAGTTCCAGAACATTCCGCATTCGATCTTCGGCGCCGCCGACGGCGTCATCCGGCCCAACCAGCTGGTGGTCCGGCTGCAGCCGGACGAGGGCGTGGAGCTGATCCTGATGAGCAAGGATCCGGGGCCGGGCGGCATGCGCCTGCGCGCGACCCCGCTCAACCTGAGCTTCGCCGAGACTTTCCGGGTCCGTTATCCCGACGCCTACGAGCGGCTGCTGATGGACGTCGTGCGCGGCAACCCGACGCTGTTCATGCGCCGCGACGAGGTCGAGGCCGCCTGGGCGTGGATCGAGCCGATCCTGGAGGCCTGGCAGGAGAGCGGTGAGCCGCCCAAGGCCTATACCGCCGGCAGCTGGGGACCGTCGGCGGCAATCGCCCTGATCGAGCGCGACGGCCGCACTTGGCACGAGGATGGGGCTTAGGGCGCCCGCGGCTGTCCCCGCGCGAAGCAAGGTCCTGGGAGGAAAAGCCTTGGCCGAACGGCAAGCCCGCCTTCGTGACCTGTTGACCCGCGCGCCGGTCGTGCCGGTGCTGATCATCGAAACGGTCGAGATCGCCCTGCCCTTGGGGCGCGCCCTGCTCGCGGGCGGCCTGCCGGTGCTCGAGGTGACGCTGCGGACGCCAGCGGCGCTGGAGGTGATCCGGGCGCTCGCGGGCGAGCTCGAGGATGCGGTCGTCGGCGCCGGCACCGTGCTGACGGCAGCCCAATACCGGGAAGCCGCGGGCGCCGGCGCACGCTTCCTGGTCAGCCCCGGCGCGACCGAGCCGCTGCTCGAGGCCGCGGCGGCGAGTCCGGTGCCGTTCCTGCCCGGCGCGGCGAGCGTCAGCGAGGTCATGCGCCTCTTCGAGCAGGGCTACCGCTGCCTCAAGTTCTTCCCGGCCGAGCCGGCGGGCGGCGTCGCCTGGCTCAAGGCGCTCGCCTCGCCCCTGCCCGAGGTAAGCTTCTGCCCGACCGGGGGTATCGACGCTGCGCGCGCGGAGCGGTATTTGAGTCTGCCCAACGTGCTCTGCGTCGGCGGCTCCTGGGTCGCGCCCGGCGAGGCGGTGGCCGCCGGCGACTGGCCAAAGATCACCGGGCTCGCGCGTGCCGCGGCGGCGCTCCGCGGCCCGGCCGAGCAGGGGAGACGCCCATGTCGGTTCTGACCAGCTCCGCTGCCTGGCGCGCGCTCGAACGCCACGCCGGGGACATGGCCGAGGTCCATCTCCGCGACCTGTTCGCGGCCGACCCCGGCCGGTTCGACAGCTTTTCGCTCCGGCTGGACGACCTATTGCTCGACTACTCCAAGAACCGGATCACCGGCGAGACGCAGAGGCTGCTGCTGGAGCTCGCCCGCGCGGCCGACCTCGAGGGCTGGCGCGCGCGCATGTTTGCCGGCGAAAAGATCAACGTCACCGAGCACCGCGCGGTCCTGCACGTAGCGCTCCGCAACCGCTCGAACCGGCCGATCCTGGTCGATGGCCAGGACGTCATGCCGGCGGTCAATGCCGTGCTCGGGCGCATGCGCGCGTTCACCGAGCGGGTGCGGAGCGGCGCCTGGCGGGGGCACACCGGCGAGACGATCACCGATCTCGTCAACATCGGCATCGGCGGCTCCGACCTCGGCCCGCTGATGGTCTGCGAGGCGCTCAAGCCCTATCAGCGGCAGGACCTCCGGCCGCACTTCGTGTCCAACGTCGACGGTGCCCATCTGGTGCACACGCTCGAGCGGCTCGATCCGGCGCGCACGCTGTTCATCGTCGCCTCCAAGACCTTCACGACCCAGGAGACGATGACCAACGCCGCTTCGGCGCGCGCCTGGCTGCAGGACAAGCTCGGGGCCGACGCCGACGTCGCCCGGCACTTCGTCGCGGTCTCGACCAACGCCAAGGCGGTGCGGGCCTTCGGCATCGATCCCGCCAACATGTTCGAATTCTGGGACTGGGTCGGCGGCCGCTACTCGCTATGGTCGGCGATCGGGCTGCCGATCGCGCTTGCGGTCGGCTTCGAGCGCTTCGAGGAGCTGCTCGCCGGCGGCCATGCGATGGACGAGCATTTCCGGACCGCGCCGCTGGAGCGCAATCTGCCGGTGATCATGGGCCTGCTCGGGGTCTGGTACCGGAATTTCCTTCGCGCCTGCAGCCACGCCGTGCTGCCCTACGACCAGCATCTCCATCGGCTGCCGGCCTACCTCCAGCAGGCCGACATGGAGAGCAATGGCAAGTCGACCGACCGCGACGGCCATCCGGTCGACTACAAGACCGGCCCGATCCTCTGGGGCGAGGCCGGCACCAACGGCCAGCACGCGTTCTACCAGCTGATCCATCAGGGCACCGAGCTGATCCCGGCCGACTTCTTGGCCGCCGCGTTCAGCCAAACCCCGCTTGGCGACCATCAGGACAAGCTGCTCGCCAACTTTTTCGCCCAGCCCGAGGCGCTGGCCTTCGGCAAGACCGCGGAGCAGGCCCGCGCCGAGCTCGAGCGGGCCGGGCTCAAGGGCGCCGAGCTCGAGGCGCTCCTGCCGCACAAGCTGTTCGCCGGCAACCGGCCGAGCAACGCGCTGCTCTACCGCCGCCTCGATCCGGCCACACTCGGCCGGCTGATCGCGCTCTATGAGCATAAAATCTTCACTCAGGGTGTGCTTTGGAACATCAACTCGTTCGATCAATGGGGGGTCGAGCTAGGCAAGCAGCTGGCGACCGCGATCCTGCCCGAGCTCGCGGGCAGCGCCCCGGTCGAAAGCCACGACGCCTCGACGGACGGGCTGATCAATCGTTTCAAGGCGCTGCGCGACGGCGCCGCATGACGAAGGCAAGGTATGACGACGACCACCCCGGAAGCGCTGCGCACCGCGATCCTGTCCAAGCTCGCCTACGCGGTCGGCAAGGATGCGGCGCATGCCCAGGATCATGACTGGTACGTCGCGACCGCGCTCGCGATCCGCGACCAGGCGGTCGACCGCTGGATCGAGACCACCCGCCATGTCTACGCGAGCGGCCAGAAGCGGGTCTACTACCTCTCGCTCGAGTTCCTGATCGGCCGTCTGCTGGGCGAGTACCTGTGCAATCTGCAGCTCTTCGAGACCTGCCGGCAGGCGCTCGCAGGCCTCGACGTGGACCTCGAGCGGATCCGCGAGCTGGAGCCCGACGCCGCGCTCGGCAACGGCGGCCTCGGCCGGCTTGCCGCCTGCTTCATGGAGAGCATGGCGACGGTCGGGGTCGCGGGCTTCGGCTACGGCATCCGTTACCAGCACGGCCTGTTCCGGCAGCTGTTCCACGACGGCTGGCAGGTCGAGCAGCCGGAGGACTGGCTGGCGTTCGGCAACCCCTGGGAGTTCGAGCGCCCCGAGGTCGCCTACGAGGTCGGCTTCGGCGGCACGGTCGAGCGCCGGGTCCGCGCCGACGGCCGCGAGCATCAGGTCTGGCATCCCGGCGAGCGGGTGCTGGCGATCGCCTACGACACGCCGATCGTCGGCTGGCCCGGCCATCAGGTCAACACGCTCCGGCTGTGGTCGGCGCAGTCGGCCAATCCGATGCGGCTGGATCAGTTCAACCGCGGCGACTACCTGGGCGCGGTCGCCGAGGAGGTGACGTCCGAGAGCATCGTCCGGGTGCTCTACCCGAACGACGACACGCCCGCGGGTCAGGAACTGCGCCTGAAGCAGGAGTATTTCTTTACCTCGGCATCCTTGCATGACCTTTTGCGCCGGCATCTGCAGCAGTACGGGCAGGTCGGCACGCTGTCCGAGCACGTCGCGATCCAGCTCAACGACACCCATCCGGCGATCGCGGTCGCGGAGCTGATCCGGCTTCTGGTCGACGAGCATGACGTCGCCTGGGACGAGGCCTGGCGGATCACCCAGGGCTGCATCGCCTACACCAACCACACGCTGCTGCCCGAGGCGCTCGAGAGCTGGCCGATCTCGCTGCTCGAGCGCCTGCTGCCGCGGCACATGCAGATCATCCATCGGCTGAACGCGGATCTGCTCCAGCGGCTGAACGGCGTCGACGTCGATCCGGGCGCGGTCGCGCTGATCGACCATGGCCACGGGCACCGGGTGCGCATGGGCCATCTGGCATTCTACGGCGCGCACAAGGTGAACGGCGTCTCGGCGCTGCACACCGAGCTGATGCAGCGCACCGTGTTCCGCGATCTGAACCGCGCCTTTCCCGGCCGGATCACCAACAAGACCAACGGCATCGCCGCGCGGCGCTGGCTGCGTCAGTGCAACCCGGCGCTCTCGGACCTGATCAGCGATGCGATCGGCGTTGGCTGGCTCGGCGATCTCGAGCAGCTCGAGGGGCTGCTCCCGCTGGCCGACGACGCCGCCTTCCGCGACCGGTTCGCCGCCGCGAAGCGGCGCAATAAGGAGCGGCTCGCGGCGCTGATTGCGGAGCGGACCGGCATGCTGGTCGACCCGGCGGCTCTGTTCGACGTCCACGTCAAGCGGATCCACGAGTACAAGCGGCAGCTGCTCAACATCCTGGGCACGATCGCGAGCTGGCAGGCGATCCGGGCCGAGCCCGGCCGCGACTGGCTGCCGCGGGTCAAGATTTTCGGCGGCAAGGCGGCCGCGTCCTACCGTCAGGCGAAGCTGATCATCAAGCTGATCAACGACGTCGCCCGGGTGATCAACCACGACCCGCTGGTCGGCGACCGGCTCAAGGTGATCTTCCTGCCGAACTACAACGTCAGCCTGACCGAGCGGATCATCCCCGCGGCCGACCTCTCGGAGCAGATCTCGACCGCCGGAATGGAGGCGTCCGGCACCGGCAACATGAAGCTCGCGCTGAACGGCGCGGTCACGATCGGCACGCTGGACGGCGCCAACATCGAGATCCGCGAGCTGGTCGGCCACGACAACATGTTCATCTTCGGCCTGACCGCGGAGGAGGTCCGGAGCGAGCGCGCCAACGGCTATGACCCGCGCGCGCAGGCGGTCGCGAGCCCGGCGCTCTCGGCGGTGCTCGAGGCGATCGGCGCCGGCGAGTTCTCGCCGGACGACGCCGGCCGCTTCCGGCCGCTGATCGAGCGCCTGCTCGGCGAAGACTACTTCATGGTGCTGGCCGACTTCGCGGCCTACGGCGAGGCCCAGCAGCGGGTCGATGAGGCCTACCGGGAGCCCGAGACCTGGTGGCGGCGGGCGCTGCTCAATACCGCCAACGTCGGCTGGTTCTCGTCCGACCGCACGATCCGCGAGTACGCCGGCGAGATCTGGCAGGCGCTGCCCGGGCCGGCCTGATCTCGCCAGTCCTCCGGGGCTCCACCGACCCAGCCGAAAAAACGCGCCCGGCCGCGCGTGCGGCGGTGGCCAGCTTGACGATCGTCAGCGCTCGTCGAGCAGGCGATCGAGCTCGCCGCTCGCCTCGAGCGCCAGCAGCTCGTCGGAGCCACCGATCGCCTGGCCGTCGATGAACAGCTGGGGCACCGTGGTCCGGCCGTCCGCGCGCCTGACCATCTCGGCCCGCCGATCGGATTCCTGCCAGAGGTCGACCTCGGTGAACGCGACCCCCTTCTTCTTCAGCAGGTGCTTTGCCCGCCAGCAGTAGGGGCACCAGGGCGTCGTGTAGATCTCGACCTCGGCCATGACCGGACGTCTCAGAGCTGGTCGGCGCCGCGAGCGCCGGATGCGCCCGGGCGGACCAGAACCCGGGGCCACCAGCGGGGGCCGCCATCATATGGGGCTCGAGGCGTCGCGAACCACCCTCGTCAGCGTCAGCACGTCGACCTGCGCGGCGCCGGCCTGGCGGAGCACCCGGGCGCAGGCGCCGACCGTGGCGCCGGTGGTCAGCACGTCGTCGATCAGGACCACCCGGCGCCCCGCGATGCGGCGGCGGTGCCAGGGGTGCGGCCGGAACGCCCCGGCGGTGATGTTGGCAAGCCGCGCCCGGGCCGAGAGCGTCTGCTGGGAAGCCGTCGCGCGGTGGCGCTGCAAGAGATCCGGGATCAGCGGCAGCCCGGTCTCGCGGGCCAGCGCCCGGGCGAGGATCGCCGCCTGGTTGTAGCCGCGCCGGAGCAGGCGCCAGCGGTGCAGCGGCACCGGCACGATCAGGTCGGCCTCGGCGAGCAGCTCGGCGCCGGCGCGCGCGAGCCAGCGGCCGAACGCGGGCGCGGTGTCGGTCCGATCGGCATGCTTGAAGGCCAGGACCAGCTTGCGGGCACCCTCGTCGTAGCGGAGCGCCGCGCGCGCCCGATCGTAGACCGGCGGCTCGACCGCGCAGCGGCCGCAGAGCGGCGCCTCGGGCTGGGCATGCGGCAGCGGGTAGCCGCACAGCCGGCACTGCGGCGGCCCGAGAAAGGTCAGCGCGCGCCAGCAGGCGGGGCAGAGCCGGCCCTGGGCCTCGACCGCGGCGCCGCAGGCCAGGCAGCGCGGCGGCAGCACGAGATCGAGCGCCCGCCCGAGCACGCGCAGCGCCTGCGCCGCTGCCGTCACGTCAGCACGCTTCCGTCAGCCGCCATCAACTGTTGGTTATATCAAATCGAAATGCCGCCGGCCAGGGTCGGCTTCAGGCGGAGCGGGTCTCGGCCGCGATCCAGCGGAGATAGTCGGGGTTGCCGGCCGCGATCGGCAGGGCCACGACCGAA
>DATAOG010000331.1:0-1892 GCA_036265855.1 Geminicoccaceae bacterium
CCCGGCCGGCGCTCGGCATGATGGTCGAGGTTCCGGCCGCCGCGCTCAACATCGCCGCGTTCGCCGCCGAGTTCGTCTCGATCGGCAGCAACGACCTGATCCAGTACGTCATGGCCGCGAGCCGCGACGAGCCCGCGGTGACCGGCCTCTATCGCCCCTGCGATCCGGCGGTGCTCGAGCTGATCCAAAGGGTGGTCGAGGTCGGCGGCGCCCGGGGCAAGGAGGTCAGCCTGTGCGGCGAGATGGCCGCCGATCCCGCGCTCGTGCCGGTGCTGCTGGAGGCCGGGCTGCGCTGCCTGTCGGTGGCGCCGAGCTCGATCGGATCGGTCAAGGCGGCGATCGCCGGCTGGCGGCCGCCCGGGTCCGGAATCGGCCGGGATGGATGAACCGGCGCCGCAGATCGCATCCCGCGACGACGCGGTGCGCGCCTACAAGCGGCTGCTGCAGACCTATCTCGACCGCCGGCCCTCGGGCACCCGCCAGAAGATCGCGCGGGCCCTGGGTAAGCACAAGAGCTTCGTCTCCCAGATCGCCAGCCCGGCCTACCCGGCACCGGTGCCGGCGCGCCACCTTGGCACGATCTTCGAGATCTGCCATCTCTCGCCCGAGGAGCGCGCGACGTTTCTTGCCGCCTACCGCGTGGCGCACCCGAGACGCGGTCAGATCACGGCGCTCGAGCCGGCGGCGGAGGGCGACCACGTGATCCAGATCAGGGTCCCGAACCTCGGCGATCCGCGTCTCCAGCGTGAGCTCGAGGAGACCATCCGGCAGACCGCAAGCCGCATCATCGCGCTGCTCACCAGGCGCTGAACAGCGATCTCGAGCCCGCAGGGAGGCCCGTCATGAAGAAACTGATCAACGCGGTCGAGGACGTGCTGCGCGAAAGCCTGGACGGCTTCGCCGCCGCGCATGCCGATCTGGTCAAGGTCGCGCATGCCCCGACCTACGTCCTGCGCACCGATGCCCCGATTAAGGGCAAGGTCGCCCTGATCTCGGGCGGCGGCTCCGGGCACGAGCCGCTGCATGCGGGTTTCGTCGGCCGCGGCATGCTCAGCGCCGCCTGCCCGGGCGAGGTGTTCACGTCGCCGACGCCGGACCAGATCGTGGCGGCCGCCGAGGCGGCCGAGGGCGGCGCCGGCGTGCTGCTCATCGTCAAGAACTATTCCGGCGACGTCATGAACTTCGAGATGGCGGCCGAGATGGTCGCGGGCGAGCAGGCGAGCGTGCTCGTCAACGACGACGTCGCGGTCGAAGGCTCGACCTACACGACCGGCCGGCGCGGCGTCGCCGGCACCGTGATCGTCGAGAAGATCGTCGGCGCCGCGGCGGAGGCCGGCGCCAATCTCGCCGCCTGCAAGGCGCTGGGCGACCGGGTCAACGGTGCCACCGGCTCGATCGGCGTGGCGCTCACCAGCTGCACCGTGCCGGCCGCCGGCAAACCCACGTTCGAGCTCGGCGAGGACGAGATGGAGCTCGGCGTCGGCATCCACGGCGAGCCGGGGCGCAGGCGCGTGAAGCTCGCCAACGCGGACGCGATCGCCGAGCAGATGGTCGGCGCGATCTGCGAGTCGCTCGAGCTTGAGCGCGGCCAGCCGGTGCTGCTGCTGGTCAACGGCTTCGGCGGCACGCCGCTGATGGAGCTTTACCTGATGTATCAGGCCGCCCGCCGGCAGTGCGCGGCACGCGGCCTCGAGGTCCCGCGCTCGCTGGTCGGCAACTACACCACCTCGCTCGAGATGGCGGGCTGCTCGCTCACGCTGACCCAACTCGACGACGAGCTGACCCGGCTTTGGGACGCCCCGGTGCACACGGCGGCGCTCCGCTGGCGCTGCTGAGCCGCGCGGTCGTTCGCAGCTCGTCAAAGAGGTTTGTACGCCACGACCTTCATTTCG
>DATAOG010000332.1:0-6282 GCA_036265855.1 Geminicoccaceae bacterium
CGAAGGCTGGTCGCCGCCGCTCACCAGCACCTCGAGACCCGACATCAGAAGCGCGCGCGTTTTCGGGTCGGCGCGGCGCGCGCCGAGCCAGCCGGCGTCGAGCCGCCGATGGGCGGCGCGATCGTGGCCGGCACCGCTGTAGCGGTGCGGGGGCGGATTGGACAGGCGAGCCATGGCCGCTCCTCGATGACGGCGGCACTCTACGCCAAGCCTCCGGCGCCACCAACCGCCTGCTCGGCCATGCTCCCGGCCGCTTGCACTCGGCCGGCGGAAGCCCGATATTGGCTTCGGGGAGCTGGCGGCGGACGGTCCACTCGCCAACCCGGTCAGGTCCGGAAGGAAGCAGCCGTAACGAGCTCGGGCCGGGTCGCAGTGCCAGCTCCCTTCCCCGTCTCACTCCGGATCCCCGCCGGCCAGCTCCGATGTCCGACAGCGCCGCGTCATCAGCCAGCAGCCTCGTCGATCCCGGCGCCCGAGGCACCGATCCTTACCGGGTGCTGGCCCGGACTTACCGGCCGCAGCGCCTGTCGGAGCTGATC
This sequence comes from Geminicoccaceae bacterium, assembly GCA_036265855.1. GTDB lineage: Bacteria > Pseudomonadota > Alphaproteobacteria > Geminicoccales > Geminicoccaceae > DATAOG01. Next base: position 540 of record DATAOG010000332.1, read on the forward strand.
GGCCAGGCGCCGCTCGTCCGGACGCTGACCAATGCGCTGCGGACCGGCCGGATCGCGCACGCGTTCCTTTTGACCGGCATCCGGGGGGTCGGCAAGACCACGACCGCACGGATCATCGCGCGCGCGCTGAACTGCGTCGGTCCCGACGGTCAGGGGCAGCCCACGCCCGAGCCCTGCGGCGTCTGCACCCATTGCGTCGCCATTGCGGAGGGCCGGCACATCGACGTGCTCGAGATGGACGCCGCGACCCGCACCGGCATCGAGGACATCCGCGAGCTGATCGACAGCGTGCGCTACGCGCCGACCTCGGCGCGCTACAAGGTCTACATCGTCGACGAGGTCCACATGCTGTCGGAGAAGGCCTTCAACGGCCTGCTCAAGACGCTCGAGGAGCCGCCGCCGCAGACCATCTTCATCTTCGCCACGACCGAGGTGCGCAAGGTTCCGGTCACGGTGCTCTCGCGCTGCCAGCGCTTCGACCTGCGCCGGGTCGAGGGTGAGCGCCTGCGCCAGCATCTGGCCGAGATCGCGGCCAAGGAGCGGGTCAGGGTCGAGGAGGCAGCGCTCGCGCTGCTGGTGCGCGCGGCCGAGGGCTCGGTGCGCGACGGGCTGTCGCTGCTCGATCAGGCGATCGCGCTGCACGGCGCCGAGGCCGGCGCGGCGATCAGCGTGACGCTGGTCCAGGACATGCTTGGACTGGCCGACCGCGGCCGGGTGCTGCAGCTCTTCGAGCGGCTCGTCGGGGGTGACCTCGCGGGTGCGCTCGATGGCCTGGGCGAGCTCTACGAGCTCGGCACCGAGCCGGAAGCGGTGCTGCAGGATCTGCTCGAGATCAGCCATTGGCTGACCCGGATCAAGGTCGCGCCCGAAGCCGCCCAGGCGTTCGGAGTCGCGGCGGCCGACGTCGAGCGCGGCCAGGCCTTGGCCGAAGGCCTGAGCATCCCGGTGCTCGCCCGCAACTGGCAGATGCTGCTCAAGGGTCTGGATGACGTGCGGCAGGCGCCAAGCCCGCTGCTCGCCGCCGAGATGGTATTGGTCCGGCTCGCCCACGTCGCCGAGCTGCCGCCGCCCGTCGAGCTCGCGCGTGCTCTGGCAGCCGGCCGAGAGCCGCCGCCGGCCGTGGCCAAAGTGCCGCGCCGGATCGGTGCCGGCGCGACGGCGCTCGCGGTCGCCGAACCGGCGGCCGCTCCGTTCGAGGCCCCAGCACCGGAGCGCGCGGAACCGGCCTCGTTCGCCGAGGCCGTCGATCTGTTCCGCCGATCGGGTGAGCCGATGCTGCACAGCTGGCTGTATGAGGCCGCCCGTCTGGTGCATTTCGAGCCCGGCCGGATCGAATTGCGGCTGGGTACCGGCAGCCCGGCCGGTCTGCCGGGCCGGATCGCGGCCGCGCTCAGCCGCTGGACCGGCCGGCCCTGGCTGGTGAGCGTCGCCGCCGACGCCGCGGCCGCGGCGCCGAGTCTCGCCGAGCAGGCCGGGGCCGCCAAGCGCGAGCGGATCGACGCGCTTGCTCACGACCCGCGGCTCGCGCCGATCCTCGAGAGCTTCCCCGGCGCCAGGATCGTCGACGTGCGATCGGTCGGGGACTAATGATCCACCCCTGTCCCAGACGGGAGCGACCATGAAGAACCTCGGCAACATGCTGAAGGAAGCCCAGAAGCTGCAGAGCCGGATGGCCGAGATGCAGGCCAAGCTGGATACGATCGAGGTCGCCGGCGCGGCCGGGGGTGGCATGGTGACCGTGACGCTCAACGGCAAGGGCGAGATGCGCAAGGTCAAGATCGATCCCAGTCTGGTCGACCCGGCGGAAATCGAGATCCTCGAAGATCTGATGGTGGCGGCGTTCAACGACGCCAAGGTCAAGGTCGAGGCCCACGTCCAGGACGAGATGAGCAAGCTCACGGGCGGCATGAACCTCCCGGCCGGGCTCAAGCTCCCGTTCTAACCCATCAGGACCCGTTATAGCCTCGCCCGCCATGGTCGCGCGCCCGCTCGAGGACCTGATCCAGCTCCTGGCGAAATTGCCGGGGCTCGGGCCGCGCTCGGCGCGCCGCGTGGCGCTGCATCTGTTGAAGCAGCGCGAGACGCTGATGCCGCGCCTTGCGGCAATACTGGCCACGGCGGCGAGGGAGGTCCGCCACTGCCCGCTGTGTGGCAACCTCGATGCCGCCGAGCCGTGCTCGATCTGCGCCGATCCGGAACGCGACCGCGGGCTGATCTGCGTCGTCGAGGAGGTCGACGATCTCTGGGCGCTCGAGCGCTCCGGGCTGTTCAGGGGCCGCTATCACGTGCTCGGCGGCGTCCTCTCGGCGCTCGATGGACGCGGGCCCGAGGATCTCGGTATCGACCGGCTGCTGCGCCGGATCGAGCAGGACCGGGTCGCGGAGGTGATTCTCGCGACCAGCGCCACAGTGGACGGCCAGACGACCGCGCACTACGTCGCCGAGCGCGTCGGTACCGGTGGCCCCGTGATCACCCGGCTGGCGCACGGCGTGCCGATCGGCGGCGAGCTCAACTACCTCGACGACGGCACGCTCGGCGCCGCGCTCAAAGCGCGCCGCCCGGTCCGGGAGGGCGTCGCCGATCGCGCTTGAGCGGAAGCCAGCGAGCTCATACGTGTCCGGCGCATGACCGCAACCATAATGACTCCTCTCGAGATCCTGGAGGCGCCCGATCGCAGGCTGACGACGGTCTGCGCCCCGGTCGAGCGGATCGACGTCGAGCTCCTGCGTCTGCTCGATGCCATGCTCGAGACGATGTACGCCGCGCCCGGGATCGGGCTCGCGGCTCCCCAGGTCGGCGTCCTCAAGCGGGCGTTCGTGATCGATCTCGGCGAGGCCGGCGAGCGCGCGCCGCGATTCGTGATCAATCCCGAGCTTATCTGGCATTCCGAGAGCCTGACGGTCGCCGAGGAAGGGTGCCTCAGCCTGCCGCAGCAGTTCGGGGAGGTCGCCCGTCCCGACCAGGTCCGGGTCCGCTACCGCGACCGTACCGGCGAGATCCAGGAGATCGACGCCGAGGGCCTGCTCGCCCGCTGCCTGCAGCACGAGATCGACCACCTGAATGGCATTCTGTTCGTGGACCATCTCTCGGCGCTCAAGCGGACGATGATTCTCCGCCGGCTGGCCAAGGCCAAGCGCACCCGGCAGAGCGCCTGAGGCCGGCCGCCACAGCCCTGCCCTTGGCAAGGCGACCGGTCGTCCCTATCACCAGCGCTGAGAGCGCCTGAGGTCCGAGGCAGCATGGTCGCAACCGGGGAACCGCGGCTCCGGCTGGTGTTCATGGCGACGGCGGGGTTTGCGGTGCCGAGCCTGGAGGCGCTCGCCCGCGGCCGGCACGCGCTGGTCCGGGTCTATACCCAGCCGCCGCGGCCGGCCGGTCGGGGGCTGCGGGCCCGTCCCTCGGCGGTCGCGGTCGCGGCAGGGCGTCTGGGCTTGGCGGTGTCGTCGCCAGCGAGCCTGCGCGAGCCGGAGGTGCAGGCTGAGTTCGCGGCGCTCGGCGCCGACCTCGCCGTGGTCGCGGCCTATGGCCTGATCCTGCCCCGGCCGGTCCTCACGGCGCCACGGCTGGGCGCGATCAATCTCCACGGATCGCTGCTGCCCCGCTGGCGGGGCGCAGCACCGATCCAGCGGGCGCTGCTGGCGGGCGATGCCGAGACCGGCATCACGATCTTCCAGATGGAGCCGGCGCTCGACACCGGGCCGATCCTGGCCATGGAACGCGTCCCGATCGCGGCCGACGAGACCGCGCTCAGCCTGCACGACCGGCTGGGCGCGCTCGCCGCCCGGATGGTCGGCCCGGTCGTCGGCGATCTGGCCGCGGGCCGCGCACGGCCGGAGCCGCAACCCGGGGAAGGCGTGACCTATGCCGGCAAGATCGACAAGTCCGAGGGCCGCCTGGACTGGAGTCGCGAGGCGCGCCTGCTCGAGCGGCAGCTGCGCGCGCTCAACCCCTGGCCGGGCTGCTGGACCGAGTTCGAAGGCCAACGCGTGCTCGTGCTGGCGGGCAAGGCCGTGCCCGGCCAGGGCCGGCCCGGCGAGGTCCTGGACGAGGACCTGACGATCGCCTGCGGCGCCGGCGCGCTCCGGCTCACCTGCCTGCAGCGGGCAGGCGGCCGGCCGCTTGCGACCGATGCCTTCCTGCGCGGCTTTCCGGTGCCGGTCGGCGCCCGGCTCGGCTTCTGATGCCGCGGTACCGGCTGATGCTCGAGTATGATGGCGGGCCGTTTCGCGGCTGGCAGCGACAGGCGAGCGGCGCTTCGGTCCAGGCGAGCCTGGAGGCGGCGGTCCTGGCCTTCTGCGGCGAGCACGTGCAGGTCGTGGGCGCCGGCCGCACCGATGCCGGGGTGCACGCGCAGGGTCAGGTGGCTCATCTCGATCTGAGCCGAGCTGTCGCGCTCGAAACCCTGCGGAACGCGCTCAACCATCACCTCCGACCGCAGCCGATCGTGGTGCTCGAGGCGGCCATGGTCGCCGCCGATTTTCATGCCCGCTTCTCGGCGACCATGCGCCACTACCGCTACTGGATCGTTAACCGCCGGCCGCCGCTAGCGCTGGACCGCGGGCGCGCCTGGCAGGTGCCCCGGCACCTCGACGCCGAGATCATGCACGAGGCCGCCCAGAGCCTGGTCGGCCGCCACGATTTCACGAGCTTCCGGAGCGCGCTCTGCCAGGCCAGATCGCCGGTCAAGACGCTGAGCCAGCTGGCGGTGGTCCGGACCGGCGAGCGGATCGAGATCGTCGCCCGGGCGCGCTCGTTCCTGCATCACCAGATCCGCAACATCGTCGGCACGCTCAAGCTGATCGGCGAAGGCCGCTGGCCGGTCGCGCGGATCGAGGCGGTGCTCGCGGCACGCGATCGGGCGGCGGCCGGCCCGACTGCTCCGGCCTGCGGCCTGTACCTGACCCGGGTCGATTATTGACCAGGGCCTCACATCAGATGCTCGGCCGAGAGATTGATCGCGGTGTTCAGGACGAGATCGACCAGGACCAGCATCAAGGCCACTCCGCCCGTGCTCTGGAGGGCTGCGCGGGTCACGAACCATTGATAGAACAGGATCGCGCCGGTAACGAGCAGCAGGATCAAGCCATCGAGCGACCCCGGCGCCGCGAGCTCGATGATAAACGCGGCGAGGAAAACCCCGACCTGCAGCACCGTCGCCCAATTCAGCGCGACGATCAGAGCCACATAGTTGCGACCCAGGCCGAGCAGCTGGGTCAGCACGAGGGCCGCCAGCGGGAATGCGGCCCAGCTCAGCGCGTAGGCGAGCGCCTGAACGAGCGTCGCCCAGCCGAGGTCGAGCGGTCCCGGGCGGCCGGCGAGCTTCTGCGCGACCAGCACGGCGAACGCCGGCGCGACCAGCACCGCGGCAAAGAACGAGCGCCAGAAGCCCTCGAAGGAAAGGTTGAAATAGCGCATGCCCGACTGATCGAGAAAGGCGAGCCGCCAGGCGCCGTAGAGCGACTCGAAGACCTCGCGGCGATCCGGCATCAGGCCGGCCTGACGTAGCTCGTGATCAGCGCCTGATAGATCCGCGTCAACGCCTCGAGTTCGGCGAGATCGACCCGCTCGTCGATCTGATGGATCGTGGCGCCGACCAGACCGAACTCGACCACCGGGCAGGCGTCCTTGATGAACCGCGCATCGGAGGTCCCGCCGGAGGTCGAAAGCTCCGGGGTCACGCCGAGCTCGCGCTCGATCAGGCTCTCGAGCAGCTCGCTGAAGGGACCCGGCCGGGTCACGAACG
>DATAOG010000333.1:0-1628 GCA_036265855.1 Geminicoccaceae bacterium
TCGAGGCCTTGGAAATCCTGGGCGAAATGGAACGGCCCGCCGTTCACGGTCACCGCATGGGTGACCTCGATCAGCCGTTGCGGCCCCGGCTCGGCGCAGCCCCGGAGCCCTGCCAGTGCTGCGGGCGCGACCAGGTCGAGCGCAGTCAGAAAGTGCCGGCAGGTCGCGAGCGCGACCTCGACGCTCTTCGCCGCCCAATGCTGGCCGCACTCGACCAGCATCGCGGTGCGCGGGCTCGAAGGGTCGGAGAAGGCGCCGAAGTCGCGCATCCGGGCGCCGCCCCGATGGCCGGCGTCGGCGACCACGACCCCCGGATAGCCGATCGCCGTGGCCAGCCGGCGGCCCTTCGCGGCGAGCCCGCAGAGCAGCAGCGGCGGGGCCGGCAATTGCATCGAATGCAGATCGAGCAGCATGTCGGCACCCTCGATCAGCGGCCGGATCGCGCGCGCGCGGTCGAGCTCGATCGAGCGGCGCGGCCCGTCCAGCGTTGCCGGATCCCAGACCCGGTTGAAATCCTCGTCGATGTACCGGGACGCCTTGGGCTGCTCGGGATCGAAGCGCTCGTAGGCGGCGACGTTGACGAACGCGAGCGAGAGCCTGCCGCGCGCCGGCCGGATGCCGCTCTCGAACAGCTGGACCAGCGCCAGCGCGCCCGAGAGCTCGTTGCCATGCACGAGCGCGGTGATCACCGCGTGCGGTCCGGCCCGGTCGCTCTCGAAGGTCGTGACGTAGGGGATGCCGGTATTGCCCCGACGGTACGCGCCGATGTCCGGCGCCGCGACCTCGACCGGCGGCTCGGACATCTCAGGCCGCCACCGCCCGGTCGACCAGCCGTCGGAGAAAATCCGCGCAGCGCTCGAGCTCGGCGCGCTCGACGTGCTCGTCCGGCTTGTGCGCGACCGTCATGTCGCCCGGACCGCAGACCACGCTCGCGATCCCGCGCTCTGCGAACAGGCCGGCCTCGGTGCCGAACGCGACCTTGGCGGGCGGTCCGCCGCCCGCGAGCCCGGCGCACAGCCGCTCGATCTCCGAATCACCGGCGCCGCCCAGCGCCGGATAGCTCATCAGCTCCCGCCATGCGATCGCCGTCTCGGGGTGACGGGCGCGCATCTCGGGCAAAAGCTCGGCCTCGGCGAACGCCTGCACCTCGCGCAGCAGGAGCGCCGGGTCCTGGCCGGGGAGCGTGCGGAACTCGAATTCGAAGCGGCAGCCGGCGGGCACGATGTTGAGGGCCGTGCCGCCTTCGATCACACCGGTCGTGACCGTGCAGTGCGGCGGCTCGAAACCGGCCTCAAAGGGCCCCCGGGTCCGGAACTCGAGATTCCGCCGGCGCAGGCGGACGATCATCTCGGCCGCGATCTCGATCGCGTTGACGCCCAGGTGATTGAGCGCGGAATGGCTGGCGAGCCCGGTCACGACGCATTCGTAGCCGGCCTTGCCCTTGTGGCCGTTGGCGACCCGCATGGCCGTGGGCTCGCCGACCACGCAGCCGAAGGGCAGCGCCGGCATGTGGCTCGCCAGATGATCGAGCAGGCGGGGCACGCCCTTGCAGCCGACCTCCTCGTCGTAGCTGAGCGCGATGTGCACCGGCGCCCGCAGCCGGCGCTCGAGCAGTTCCGGCACCAGTG
>DATAOG010000334.1:0-5371 GCA_036265855.1 Geminicoccaceae bacterium
AGCGCCGGCGCGACTCCGGTCGCGGCCCGCACCGCGTCCGGGAACTTGGCCGGATGCGCGGTCGCGAGCGCGACCAGGGGCATTTTCGGACTCCGGCGGCAGCGGCGGCCGGCGGCGACGCCGACTGCGGTGTGCGGATCGATCAGCTCGCCGGTCGTGCGCAGGATCTCGGCCATGGTCGCGGAAGCCTCGTCCTCGTCGACGCTTGCGGCGTCGAACAGCTCGCGGGCGCGGCCCAGCGCATCGGTGCTCACGCCGAGCCTGCGCTCGGCCTCGAATCCGGCCATCAGGCCGGCGACCGCCGCGGCGTCCCGGGCGTAGAGGTCGAGCAGCAGGCGCTCGAAGTTGCTCGCGACCTGGATGTCCATGCTCGGGCTGGTGGTCGGCACGACCGCCCCCGCGCGATAGACGCCGGTCTCGAAGAAGCGGGCCAGGATGTCGTTGCGGTTGGTCGCGACGATCAGCGCCGCGACCGGCAGGCCCATCCGATGCGCGACGTAGCCGGCGTAGACGTCGCCGAAGTTGCCGGTCGGCACCGCGAACGCGACCCGTCGCCAGGGGGCGCCGAGCGCCAGCGCGGCGCTGACGTAATAGACCGCCTGGGCCATGATCCGGCCCCAGTTGATCGAGTTGACCGCGGCTAGATTGAGACGCTCGCGCAAGGAGACGTCGGCGAGCAGCGCCTTGAGCAGCGCCTGGCAGTCGTCGAACGTGCCCTCGATCGCGAGGTTGTGGACGTTTGCCGCGGTCACCGTGGTCATCTGCCGGCGCTGGACCTCGGAGATCCGGCCGTGGGGATGGAGGATCACGACGGTGACCCGCTCGCGCCCGGCGAACGCCTCGATCGCGGCCGCGCCGGTGTCGCCCGAGGTCGCGCCGACGATCGTGACCGGGCGCCGGCCGCGGCTCAGGAAAAGCTCGAACAGCCGCCCGAGCAGCTGCATCGCCAGGTCCTTGAAGGCGAGCGTGGGCCCGTGGAACAGCTCGAGCAGCCACTCGTTGGGGCCGAGCTGGCGGAGCGGCGCGATCAGCGCGTGATCGAAGCCGGCGTAGGCCCTCTCGATCAGATCGCCGAGCTCGCTCTGGCGCAGCCCGTCGCCGACAAACGGCGCCAGCACCCGCGCGGCGACCTGCTGGTAGGGCTCGCCCTGCAACGCCTCGAGCTCGTCGCGCTCGAGCCGCGGCCAGGCGTCCGGCAGGTACAGCCCGCCATCGGCCGCCAGCCCGGCGAACAGCGCCGCCTCGAAGCCGCAGGGGGCGACCCCGCCACGGGTGCTGACGTAGCGCAAAGTCATCTCATCCGCTCTTGCAAGCGGCCCTGGTTAGGCGATCTCGAACGACGCGGCAAGCGCGTGACTTGGGCAGTCTGACTGCGCTCGTCAATGTGGTTGACGTCAGTCGGCCGGTGGCGGCTCAGAGATCGGGGTCCTGAGCTGGCGCTCGAGTCTATCCATGTTCAGGGAAGATAACGGGACTGGAGGTGATCGAGGAAGGGCTGCGGCTCGAGCGGGCGGGCGGTCGCGCGGGTGAGCAGCTCGCGCGTCTCGTGCAGCGAGCCCTGCTCGTGGATGTTGGCGCGCAGCCAGCCGAGCAGCGGCCGGAAGTCGCCCGCCGCGATCAGCGAATCGAGCTCCGGGATTGCTGTGCGCAGGGCTTGGGAAAGCTGCGCCGCCATCATGGCGCCGAGCGTGTAGCAGGGAAAGTAGCCGAAGGCGCCGCCGGCCCAGTGGATGTCCTGGAGGCAGCCCTCGCGATCGGAAGGCGGCACGACGCCGAGCAGCTCGCGCATGCCCTGGTTCCAGGCGCCCGGCAGATCGGCGAGCGGCAGGTCGCCCGAGAGCAGCGCGGGCTCAAGCCGGTAGCGGAGGATGACGTGGAGCGGATAGGTGACCTCGTCGGCGTCGACCCGGATCAGGCCGCGCTCGACAAAGATCGCCCGGCGGTAGAGGTTGTCGGCCGCGAGCGCCGGGCCATCGCCGCCGAAGGCCGCGGCCAGGAGCGGCGCCAGATAGCCGAGGAAGGCGCGCGAGCGGCAGACCTGCATCTCGATCAGGAGCGACTGGCTCTCGTGCACCGCGAGGCTGCGCGAGCGGCCGACCGGCTGGCCGCGCCAGGCTTTCGGCAGGCCGGCGTTATACAGCGCGTGGCCGGTCTCGTGGAGGACCGCCATCAGGCCCGAGGCGGCATCGCGCTCGTCGTAGCGGGCGGTCATCCGGATGTCGTCGGGCACGCCGCCGCAGAACGGATGGGCGCTCTCATCGAGGCGGCCGTGATCGAAATCGAAGCCGAGTGCTTTCATCAGACGCTCGCCGAGCGCCTTCTGCCCGGCGGCCGGAAAATTTCCCTCAACCGGCAGCGGCGGCACCTGGCGGGCGAGCACCCGGTCGAGGAAATCCGGGAGGAAGGCAACGAGCGGCGCGAACAGACGGTCGATCTCGGCCGCGGTGAGCCCGGGCTCATAGCCCTCGAGCAGCGCGTCGTAGGGGGCGAGGCCCAGAGCTTCCCCCTTGGCCACCGCCTCCTCGCGGATCAGCCGCAGGACTTCTTGGAGCGCCGGCTGCAGCAGCGCGAAATCGGCCTTGGCGCGCGCCTCGCGCCAGATCATCTCCGCATGGGTTGTCGCCCGCGCCAGCGCCGCAACCAGCTCGGGTTCGACCGCGACAGCACGCAGATAGCTCCGGCGCATCTCGCGCAGGTTCGCCGCCTGCCAGCTGTCGAGCGTTGCTGTCTCCTGCTCCGCCTGCTCGAGCAGCTGGCCGGTCTCGGCGCTGGTCAGGCGCTCGTGCGCGATCTGCTGGAGAGTCGCCATCTGGTCGGCGCGCACGTCGTTGCCGCCGGTCGGCATCATCGCCTGCTGGTCCCAGTCCAGAATCGCGAGCGCGCCCCGAAGGTCGGCCAGCTGCTTGAAGCGGCGCTCAAGCGCGCGATAGGCGGGCATGGGCAGCATGCTCCCGGACTGCGGGCGCCCCGCCGCCGGAGCGCCAGAGCAGCCATGACAGCAGACCGAAGGTCAGAACGCCTATGGCCTGATGCACAAGTCCTGCCCAGAGCGACGCGTCCAGCAGCACGAACAGGCCGCCGAGCCCGATCTGCGCGATCAGCAGCGCCAGCGCCGAGCCGGCCAGCGGCCGCAATCCCGACGGCGTCCGGACGACCAGCGCGAGCATGGCGACGCCGGTCGCGAGCGCCAGCAGGCGATGGACGAAGTTGAGGCGCACCAGCGGGTTGCCGAGGTCGGGGACCAGGGCACCATCGCAGAGCGGCCAGGTCGAGCAGGCGAGCGCGGCGCCGCTCTTGGTCACCATCGCAGCACTCGCCATCGTGCCGAGCGCCAGCAGCCAGACCAAACCAGCGAGCGGATCGATCGCGCCGCCGCAAGCCGGTCCGACCGGCCGCGCACGCTCGAAGATCAGCCAGAGCAGGCTGAACAGCAGGAGCGCGGTCGACAGGTGGAGGGCTACCGTCCAGGGGCTGTTCTGGTCGAGCACGGTGAGGCCACCAAGACCCGCCTGGACGAGCAGCAGCAGCACGAGAGTGAGACCGTAGGCCGGCAGGCGCGGATTGGCGCCACGGGCGAGCCACGAGAGGGCCGCGATCAGGAGCACCAGAGGACCGAGCAGGACGCCGGCGACCAGCCGGTGCAGCCATTCCGAGAGCACCTGGTAGTAGGCATAGCCGGCATCAGGCGGAATCGTCGCGGGCAGCGGCAGCCAGTGGCCGTAGCACATCGGCCAGTCGGGACAGGACAGGCCGGAGCCGGTCGCACGCACCCAGGCGCCGAGCACGATCAGGCCGAAGGTCAGCGCGATGGCGCCGCCGGCGGCGCCGCGCAGGGCCGTCATCGGCGTGCGCCGTCGTCGAAGCAGAGCGCGATGTAGACCCCGACCAGCGCGGCCGCGAGCCCATACCAGGTGATCGCGTATTGCAGATGGTTGTTCGGCAGCTCGGTCCGGGTCTGGCCGCCAAGCGGCAGGCCGCCGGGATTGGGCGTGGCATCGGCCTCGACCACGACCGGCAGCAGCTGGAGGCCCGCCACCTGCGCCAGTGCCGCCATGTCGTACCAGTACCAGGTGCGCTTGGCGGGCTGGTTCGCGGGCGTGAACCAGCCGGGCCGGTCGGCGCCACGGAAGCGGGCGATGCCGGTGATCACAACCTCGCCCGGGACCTCGCCCGCGCGCCGGGTCTCGACCGGCGCCCGCTCGGTCGGGACGAAGCCGCGATCGACCAGGATGGCAGGGCCATCCGCCCGAACCAAGGGAGTGAGGACGTGCTGGCCGAACCGGCCGTCGATCGCATAGGCGCCGAACAGCTGCTCGAGCTCGTGGCGGAACGTGCCGCGGACGCTCACCTTGCGGAAATCCCAGCCTTGCCAGTCCGCGGCGGTCGCCGGCAGCGGCGCCGTTGGGGCCGCGAGCTGGGCGGCGCGGGTCGCGATCAGGCCTTCCTTCCAGTGCAGCCGCTGGACCTGCCAGCTGCCGAGCCCGAGCAGCAGCGCGAGCGCGGCGAGCGTCGCCAGACCCGGCCAGAGCCGCAGCCGGAAGCGGGGGGCCGCGGTGCTAGCGGACATCGGCCGACCGCACCATTTCAGGACGCGCCTGCACTAGCGAACCGGGCGGCACGAGTACCACTTCATCGGCCTTGTGGAGTGGGCGAGGACGCCCGCAGATGTAGAGCGCCTGGCGGCAACTTGGAAGGCTGGCCGATGGTCGCAGTGACGATGACGGGGCGCCGTCGCGATCGGTCGCGCGCGCGGAGGCGGCCGGCGCGCGCCGTTCCGGCCGGCGGAGTGCCCCGGGCATGAGCGACGGCAGCAGCCTGCCGCGCCGGCTCGCGCGCCAGGTGCGGATGGCGACCGTGCTCGGCCGGTTCGTCTCGCGGCTCGCGTCCGAGCGCTATCTCGGCATCGAGCAGGACCAGGCCGAGCTCGCCCGACAGCTGCGCGAGGCGCTCGGCAACCTGCGCGGCCCGATCGTCAAGCTCGCGCAGCTGCTCGCGACCGTCCCCGGCGCGCTGCCGGCGGAATATGTGGCCGAGCTGATGACGCTCCAGTCGCAGGCGCCGCCGATGGGCGAGGCGTTCGTCAACCGGCGGATGCGGGCGGAGCTCGGCGAGCGCTGGCGGGAACGGTTCGCGAGCTTCGAGCGCGCGGCGGCCGCGGCCGCCTCGCTCGGGCAGGTGCACCGGGCGGTCGGGCTGAATGGCCGGGCGCTCGCCTGCAAGCTGCAATATCCCGACATGGAGAGCGCGGTCGGGGCCGACCTCGGCGGGCTGGATCTGATGCTGCGCGTCCTCCAGCAGTATCAGCGGGCGCTGATCATGGGCAACGTCCGGACCGAGATCGAGGTGCGGCTGCGCGAGGAGCTCGACTACG
>DATAOG010000335.1:0-3914 GCA_036265855.1 Geminicoccaceae bacterium
GTGCGGTCCTGCACGAAGCGCTGCAGGCGGCCGCGCATCCGGTTGAACGCGCGCATCGTCTGGCGGATGTCGAGGGGCCCATGCTCGGCGATCGCCGGCACCGTCTCGCCGCGCCCCAGCCGCTCGGCGGCCACCGTCAGCTCCGCCATCGGCCGGGTGATCCGCCGGACCATCACGATCACGACCAGCGACAGCGCCGCGGCGGTGACCGCGATCGCGAGCAGCGTCGCAGGCGTCCAGTGCGGCGGCGGGTCGGGCACCGCGAGCCCCGCGTTCAGCCAGCGGCCGTCCTGCAGCCGGGTCGAGATCATCAGATCGGGCGGCAGGAGCCAGGGATGCCAGCGCTCGCGCCAGCGGCCGACCCGCTCGGGCGGCATCTCGCCGGCGCGGGCGATCTCGCCGACCGCCGCGATCCGCTGGTCGCGCTGCGCGCTGCTATCGTCAGTCGACCAGAAATGCTGGTCTTTCTGGCCGAGATCGACCAGGACCTCGCGCGCGGGGTCGTCGCCGAGCAGGCTGAGCAGGCGCCGGCGCAGCCAGGTGTCCGGGTCGGCATCGCTCGCCGCGACCGCGCTCTGATCGCTGAGCCAGAAGCGCAGCTCGCGGCTGCTCGCGGTCCGGATGATCAGATCGTGCAGCGAGGCGGGCGTGTGCTCGATCAGGCGCACGATCGACGCGGTCCGCGCCAGGATGTGCCGGCGCTCGGCGGTCTGCAGCGCGGCCCAGCGCTCGTCGGCGAAGATCAGGTAGCTCGCCGCCTGGGCCAGCACCAGCGCCAGCAGCAGCAGGGCGATCATCTGGCCGGCCAGGCGGCGGGGCCACAGGCGCCGCAGCCACGCCGGCAGCCGCCTCATGCCCTGCGCACCTCGGCGGTCAGCATGTAGCCGCCGCCCCAGACGGTCTTGATCAGCGCCGGCTCCTTGGGGTCGGCCTCGATCTTCTTGCGCAGCCGGCTGACCTGGTTGTCGATGCTGCGGTCGAACACGTTGGCGGCGCGCCCGCGGGTCAGATCGAGCAGCTGATCGCGGCTCAGCACCATGCGCGGATGGCTCAGGAGCGCGCTCAGCAGCAGGAACTCCGCGGTGCTGAGCGGAATCGCGACGCCGTCCTCGCCGACCAGCTCGCGGCGCGCGACCTGCAGCGCCCAGCGATCGAAGCGCAGGACCTCCGCGTCGACCTGCTGGCGCTGGCGCGGCAGGCTGTTGGTGCGCCGCAGGACGGCCTTGATCCGCGCCAGCAGCTCGCGCGGGTTGAACGGTTTCACCAGGTAGTCGTCGGCGCCCATCTCGAGCCCGATCACCCGGTCGGTGTCCTCGGCCATCGCGGTCAGCATGATCACCGGCCGGTCGCCCGTGGCGCGCAGGTGCCGGCAGAGCGACAGCCCGTCCTCGCCCGGCATCATGATGTCGAGCACCACGAGATCGATGGCGCTCGCCTCGAGCAGCCTGCGCGCCCTGGCGGCGGTCTCGGCGATGCTGACCCTAAAGCCGTGCTTGGCGAGGTACTTCGCCAGCAGGTCCCGGATCTCGCGATGGTCGTCGACCACCAGGATGTGCGCAGACGCATCCATTGCCGTCTCGAGCTCTTGCCGGCCCGCAGTATGCCGCGGCCGGCGACAGTTGCGGCGATCGATTTTGTATCAAACCATGTCAGCGCCGAGGGGCTGCGACAGTTCCCGACACTTTCGGCTCCGGCTGACGAACTCCGTTTACATTCGGCTGCTCTAATCGGCGTCGGCACAGGCAGGACGCCGGCTTCGCGCGCGCTGCCCGCCAGGAGGAGACCAGCATGACGATCAATCGTTCGCGAGTCGTTGCCGCGGTGCTGGCCGCGCTGCCGCTGATCGGCACCGCTCTGCCGGCCCGGGCGGATCCGCCATGGCGCGACGACCGGGGCCGCGCGGCCTACGTGTACCCGATCCCGGCCGACGGGTACTGGCAGGGCGGCCCGGACCGCTGGCATGGCGGTCCCGGCCGGGAGGTGGCCCCGATCCAGCGCGGTCGCCAGGTCGTGGTCGTGACCGCGCCCCGGGTCCGGCACTACCGCGACGTCGTGGTGATCCGGCCCTATGGCCACCTCTACCCGGGCTACGGCCGCTATCGGAGCGACGACGACGCCTACAAATGGCTGTCGTTCACGGCGATCACGCTCAAGGTCCTGGACGTACTGAACGAGTCGCAGGAGCGTGCCCACGAGGAGGCGCAGGTGCGCGCGACCACCGCGCCGATCGGCGACCGGATCATCTGGAACGACGGCGGCGCCTCGGGCTCGGTGACCGCGGTCCGCGACGGCACCAGCACCCAGGGCCGCTACTGCCGCGAGTTCCAGCAGCAGGTGACCATCGGCGGTCGGACCGAGCAGGCCTACGGCACCGCATGCCAGCAGCCGGACGGCGCGTGGGAGATCGTCTCGACCGGCGACTGAGCCGGCCACCTCCGCACCCGAAGGCCCGGACGGCTGCCCGTCCGGGCCTTCTTGCCGTCGCCTCGGCCTGCGCCGGGGTCACCCGGAACTTGGCGCCGCGGCGCTGGACGGGAAACTGTATCCAGACCATGTCGGGGCTGCCGGCTGGGACACCCGGTCCGGACATCCTGGCAGTGCTCGGCGGCGTGATCGAGCGCGGCGAGGGACTCGAGGCCTTCGCCGTCGCTGTTCGTGCTGGTCCGCGGCTGGTACGCCCAGCTGATCGAGACGGACCAGCAGGCCAGGGGCGTATTCGAGCGCCGTGCCGGCGCCTGTGCCACGGTCGCGACGATCGGCCTGGGCGCTGCCCGGCTGCCCGGGCTGCCTGCCGTGCTCCGCGGCGGTGAGGGCCAGCCGATTTCCGATGCGTCGTTTCAACGTGCTCGAGCTGCCTGCCCTGGGGCGTGAGCATGCCTAAGATATATTAGGCACAGACCGAATCGGAGGGAGAGGGCACCATGCCAGAGCCGGTCAATCCGGGTGCGAAGATTTCGCTGTCGGAACTGAGCGATGCCCGCCGGAGACTCTCAGGTTTCAGGCGTGCTCATCGGGCTTCGGACCGCCGGGCAGCAGGCAAGCTCCTGGAATCGACGCTAACGAAGGCCGGCGTCGACCTGGAGCCGCTCAAAGCGCTGCGGATCCAGAGGGAAGCAGCGACGCGCGAGCAAATCGCACGAATCAAGGCCGAAGCCGACGAGCACTCTTCCGCAACTCGGAGTGCGGTGGAGTACACGATCCAGGCTTGGAGGAAGGACATCGGGAACCTGAGCACGCTCCAGCCGCCTCCGAATGTTCAGCGCTTTCTGTTGGACACCGCGTCGGAGATCGCGACGACTCCGGGACTCGACCCGGTGGCCAAGCAAATCGGACCGCAAGACAATTCGGCGCGGTTCCACTTCGAGTCCACGGACTCTGGTTTTGAACAAGTGGATTTCGGATTCCTCTGGCAAAACCCGAACGACCAGTCGGCCCTGGTCAACGTCGACGGCTACCTGATCCTGAATGGCCTCTGTCAGGTCCTTGTCAGCGGCGACTTTTTCGGCATCTCGTCCGGCGTGGAGATCCGTACCTTCCTGCGGATTCATCAGCTCTGGAACTCGCCACCGACGTCTCCAGCACCCCAGTCCAGCCAGTTTCAACGCGCGCTGCAAATAGATCTGGATAACCCAGGACCGTTCTCAGGCGGAGAAATCTCCAGCGAGAACTTGTTCCGCGGCTTCGATCTGCAGTACAGCTCGTTCATGGTGCCGCCGCTCGCACCCGCTGGATTCGAGATGCTCTGCGAGATCGCCTATTACAACGACGATGGTGAGGTGAACTTGTTCTTCTCTGACCGAGACCGTCAAGTGCTGTGCCCGGGTGTATTGCTCACTGTGATGACCTAATCGCCGCTCTGGGACAACCTTAGCGATCGCCGCCTGCGGCTCGGTCAAGGAGACCATGATCAAGCG
>DATAOG010000336.1:0-5531 GCA_036265855.1 Geminicoccaceae bacterium
CGACGTAGGGCGTGCTGCGGAAGATCTCGCAGACGTCGTCCAGGTCGAATTCGATCCCTGCCTCGTGCGCGATCGCGGGCAGATGCAGGCCGCCGTTGGTCGAGCCGCCCGAGGCCGCGACTACCCGCGCCGCGTTCTCGAGGGATCTGCGGGTCACGATGTCGCGTGGCCGGATGCCCCGCTCGATCAGCGCCATCACCGCCTCGCCCGAGGCCTCGGCCCACTGATCGCGGGTCTCGTACGGTGCTGGCGTGCCCGCTGAGCCGGGCAGAGCGAGGCCGATAGCCTCGGAAACGCAGGCCATCGTGTTGGCGGTGAACTGGCCGCCGCACGAGCCGGCTGAAGGGCAGGCGACCTTCTCGAGCGCCTCGAGCTCGGCGTCGTCGATCGCGCCGACCGCGTGCTGGCCGACCGCCTCGAACACATCGACCACGGTCACGTCGCGGTTATGGAACCGGCCAGGCAGGATCGTGCCGCCGTACATGAAGACCGAAGGCACATTCAGGCGGACCATCGCCATCATCAGCCCGGGCAGCGACTTGTCGCAGCCGGCGAGCCCGATCAGGGCGTCGTAGGAATGGCCGCGCACGGTGAGCTCGACCGAGTCTGCGATCACCTCGCGCGAAACCAGCGAGCTCTTCATGCCCTGGTGGCCCATGGCGATGCCGTCGGTCACGGTGATCGTCGTGAACTCGCGCGGCGTGCCGCCCGCTTTGGCGACCCCGCGCTTGGCCGCCTGCGCCTGGCGGGCGAGCGCGATGTTGCAGGGCGCGGCCTCGTTCCAGGTGGTGACCACGCCGACGAACGGCTGGGCGATGTCGGCCTGGGTCAGGCCCATGGCGTAATAATAGGAGCGGTGCGGCGCCCGATCGGGGCCGACCGTGGAGTGCCGGCTCGGCAGCTTGGACTTATCGAAGACCGTATGGGTCGCCATGAGTGCCTCCCGCGATCGGCTGCGCGCTTGGCGTCACCTATAGCCGCGGCAAGCCGCGCTGACTAGCTGACTGCGCGCAGCAAACACCTTGGAGCCGCGGCGCTCGCGCTCGGGGGACCGTCTGACAGAGCACCCAGTTCCGGGCACTGGAAGGGTCATCAGGCCAGGACGCCCCTGCCCGGACCCACGGCCGTCCTGGGGGCGTGATCAAGACGGTCGCGCCGATCGCGCTCACGGGCTAGGCTGCGCCAGGGGCGCTGGGGTGCGAGCGACGGATGCTAGCCATGTCGGAGACGATCATCGAGCTGCTTGCGAACGGCCGGGATGACGCGGCGGCGATCGCCGCCGTCGACCGGCCGGCACTGACCTATGCCGGTCTCCGGCGCCAGGTCGCGGCCACGATCGCCGCGCTGCGCCGGTTCGGGATCGCTCGCAACGACCCGGTCGCGATGGTGCTGCCCAACGGCCCAGAAATGGCGAGCGCGTTCGTCGGGATCGCCGCCGGTGCGACCGCCGCTCCGCTGAACCCGGCTTACCGATCCGACGAGTTCGATTTCTATCTGACCGACCTCGCCGCTCGGGCGCTGATCCTTCCGGCGGGCGCCGAGACGCCCGCGCGCGCGGCCGCGGAGCGCCATGGCGTGCGGCTCCTGGAGCTGTCGGTTCCGAGCGGTGCGCCCGCGGGCGTGTTCGAGCTGTCGGCGGCGAACCCTGGCGCAGCGCTCGGCGGCGGACCGGCCGGCCCCGACGACATCGCGCTGGTCCTGCACACCTCCGGCACCACCTCGCGGCCCAAGATCGTGCCGCTGACCCAGCACAATCTTTGTGCTTCGGCCAATGGTATCGGCCGTGCGATCGCCCTTTCGCCGGCCGACCGCTGCCTGAACGTGATGCCGCTGTTCCATATCCACGGGCTGATGGCAGCGGTGCTGGCGACCCTCGCGGCCGGCGCTTCGGTGGTCTGCACGCCCGGCTTCAATGCGCTCCGGTTCTTCGGCTGGTTGGATGAGCTGCAGCCGAGCTGGTACACCGCGGTCCCGACCATGCACCAGGCAATCCTCGCCCGGGCGGCGCGTAATCCCGAGATCGTGGCGCGCGCGCGGCTGCGCCTGATCCGCTCGTCCTCGGCTTCGCTGCCGCCCCAGGTCATGGCGGATCTGGAGCGCCTGTTCCGCTGCCCGGTGATCGAATCCTACGGCATGACGGAGGCCTCCCATCAGATGGCGAGCAACCCGCTACCGCCGGCCGCACGCAAGCCCGGAACCGTCGGGATCGCGGCCGGGCCCGAGGTCGCTATCATGGGCACCGGCGGCCAGTTGCTGCCGCCCGGGGCGGTCGGCGAGGTCGTGATCCGCGGCCCGGGCGTCACCCAGGGCTATCAGAACAACCAGGGAGCCAACGCCACCGCCTTCACCAACGGCTGGTTCCACACCGGCGACCAGGGCACGCTCGACCGCGACGGCTATCTGACGATCACCGGCCGGCTCAAGGAGATCATCAATCGGGGCGGCGAGAAGGTCGCGCCGCTCGAGGTCGACAATGTGCTGAGCGCGCACCCGGCGGTCGCACAGGCGCTGACCTTCGCCATGCCGCACACGAGGCTTGGCGAGGAGGTCGCGGCCGCGATCGTGCTCAAGGAGGGTGCCAGCGCCAGCGAGGCCGAGATCCGCGCTTTCGCCGCCGAGCGGCTCGCCGACTTCAAGGTGCCGCGCAAGCTGGTTTTCGTCGACGAGATCCCGAAGGGCGCGACCGGCAAGCTGCAGCGGATCGGCCTCGCCGAGCGCCTCGGCCTCTCGGCATGAGGATCGGCGTCTTCGGTGCCGGCGCGATCGGCGGCTATCTCGCGGTCGAGATGGCCCGCGCCGGCCAGGAGGTGGTCCTCCTCGCGCGCGGGGCCAATCTCGAGGCGATTCGCGCGCGCGGGCTCCGGCTGCGGATCGGCGGCGAGGAGCGGCGCGCCGAGGTCGCGGCGAGCGATGATCCGGCCGCTCTCGGCTTGGTCGACTTTCTCATCCTGGCGGTCAAGGCCAACGCCGCGCCAGGGATCGCGCCGACCCTCGGGCCCATGCTCGGCAGCACGACCACGGTCGTCTGGGCGATGAACGGGATTCCGTTCTGGTACTTTTACCAGCTCGAGGGTCCTTTGCGGGACCGGCAGCTCGCCAGCGTCGACCCGGACGGCGTTCTCTGGCGGACGATCGGGCCCGAGCGCTGCCTCGGCTGCGTCGTCTATCCGGCCTGCGAGCTGGTCGAGCCCGGGGTGATCCAGCATCTGGACGGCGATCGCTTCAGCCTCGGCGAGCCCGACGGCTCCCGCTCCGAGCGGGTCCAGCGGCTGAGCCGGGCTCTGATCGAGGCGGGCTTCAAGGCGCCGATCCGGCCGCGGATCCGCGATGAGATCTGGGTCAAGCTCTGGGGCAATCTGGCTTTCAACCCGATCAGCGCACTGACCGGCGCCACGCTCGACGTGATCTGCACCGATCCGGGCACCCGCGAGGTGGCCCGCCGGACGATGCTCGAGGCAAGCGCGATCGCCGAACACCTCGGCGTCCGGTTCGGCATCGACGTCGAGCGCCGGATCGAGGGTGCCAGGGCAGTCGGCGCTCATAAGACCTCGATGCTTCAGGATCTCGAACGCGGTCGCCCGCTCGAGCTCGAGGCGCTCGTGGGCGCGGTCCAGGAGATCGGCCGCCTGGTCGAGCTGCCGACCCCGACGATCGACACGCTCGCGGCGCTGACGAGGCTGCGCGCCCGCATCGCCGGCCATCCGCACCGTTGAGGCGGGACCTGGCGCGACAGAGCCCGGTTGCCGGTCCCGCGCCGGGCACCCTATCTGAAGGTCGGGCACATCTCCCGCCAAGGCGGCCTACGCCCGAGGAGCGCTGTTGAGCCTCTGGCTGATCCTGATCGCGCTGACCGCGCTCGCGCTGGCGCTGGTGCTGCTGCCGCTGGTGCGCCGGCCGCGCGAGCTCGCTGGCCGGCGCGAGCACGATCTCAGCGTCTATCGTGCGCAGCTCAAGGAGCTGGAGCGCGAGCGCGAGCGCGGGCTGCTCGGCCCGGACGAAGCGCGGGCAGCGCGGCTCGAAGTCGAGCGGCGGATGATCGCGGCCGACGTCGAGGACGGCGCCGGGTCCTCTGCGAGCGAAACCGCCGGGCGCAGGGGGCTGGCAACGGCGCTGGTCCTCGTGCTCGCGCTGCCCGCGCTCTCGCTGACACTCTATCTGCGTCTCGGGCAGCCCGGGCTGCCCGCCATGCCGTTCGCCGAGCGAGCCGATCGCTCCCGGACCGCCACGGCCGAGGCGGGGCCTGGCCTGCCCTCGGTCGAGAAGCTGGTCGCGGCGCTTGAGCAGCGGGTCAAGGCCGCGCCGGACGACCTCGAGGGCTGGAGCCGGCTGGCGCGCGCCTATCAGCTGGTCGGGGACCCGGCCAAAGCGGCGCTCGCCTATGAGCATGCGCTGGCGCTCGACGACCACGACGCCGAGCTGCAGGCGGGCTTTGCCGCAGCCTCGATCGACGCGGCCGGCGGCATCGTCACCGAGAAGGCCGGCAAGGCTCTGGCGCGTGCGCTCGAGCTCGATCCGGCCAACCCGCGCGCCCGCTTCTATCAGGGCCTCGACCTGGTCCAGCGCGGCAAGCGGCAGCACGCGCTCGACCTCTGGACCGGCCTGATCAAGGACACGCCGGCCGATGCGCCCTATCTGCCGGTACTGCGCGAGCGGGTCACGGCGCTGGCGCAGGATCTTGGCCTCGATCCCGCCAGAGTCGTGCCGCAGCCGGCGCCGCCGGCCGAGATGGCGGCGGCAGAGAGCACCGAGCCGCTGCCCAGCGAGCCGAAGGCGCTCGAGGCCGAGGTCACCCGGCTCGAGACGGCGCTCACCGGGAAGGCCAGGGACTGGCAGGGCTGGATTCGGCTCGCCCGCGCCCGCGCAGCGCTCGGCCGGAGCGCCGACGCCGAGGCGGCCCTTGCCCGCGGCGCCGAACTCTACGCCGGCGCGCCGTTCGTCCTACAGCAGTTCGTGGCTGCAGCCGGCGAGCTCGGCATCAGGGCGCCCGCCAGCGCGAACGCCGCTCGCGGGCCCAGCGCCGAGCAGATGCAGGCCGCCAAGGCCCTGCCGCCCGAACAGCGCACCGAGATGGTCCAGGGCATGGTCGAGAACCTCGCCGCCCGCCTCAAGGATCAGCCGGACGATGTCGAGGGCTGGCGCATGCTCGCGCGCTCGTACCGCGTACTCGGAGACAAAGCCAAGGCGGCCGAGGCGGCGAAACAGGTCGCGGACCGGCGGCCCGGCGATGCCGCCGCCCAGCTCGACTACGCCGAAGCGCTGCTGGCGCTGCAGCAAGACGGCGCGCCGCTGTCAAGCACGGCGGTCGACCAGTTCAGGCGCGTGGCCGCGCTGGATGCCGACAATCCGGAGGCCTTGTACTTCCTCGGCCAAGCCGCCGCCGAGCAGGGTGACCCGGAGCGGGCCCGCACCTATTGGCAGCGCCTGCTCGCCCGGATTCCCGAGGACGCCCCGGAACGCGCGCGGCTGCAGAAGCTGATCGACCAGCTCGGCGCCCGCGACTGAAGCGGCCCGCCCCGCAACCTTCCCGGACG
>DATAOG010000337.1:0-7140 GCA_036265855.1 Geminicoccaceae bacterium
CGGCTGCAGGACCTGCAGAGCGAGCTGATCCACGTCGCGCGGCTGTCGGCCATGGGCGAGATGGCTTCGGCGCTGGCGCACGAGCTCAACCAGCCGCTGACCGCGATCATCAACTACGCCCAGGCGACCCGGCGCCTGCTCGAGGGCATGGACGACCAGCGTCGGGCGGCGCTCGGCGGTCTGCTCGACAAGGCCGCGCAGCAGGCCAGCCGCGCCGGTCAGATCATCCACCGGCTGCGCCAGTTTGTCGCCAAGGGCGAGACCGAGCGCGCGCTCGAGGACGTCAACACCGTGGTCGAGGAGGCGAGCACGCTGGCGCTGATCGGCGCCGCGGGCAAGGGGATCGCAGTGCGCCGCGTGTTCGTCGCCGGTCTGCCCCCGGTCCTGATCGACAAGATCCAGATCCATCAGGTGATCACCAATCTGATCCGCAACAGCATGGATGCACTGGGCGAGGTCGAGCGACGCGAGATCGTCATCCGCACCAATCTTGCGGCCACCGATCAGGTCGAGATCTCGGTGATCGACAGCGGTCCGGGGCTCGCCTCCGAGGTGGCGGCGCGCCTGTTCGAGCCGTTCGTCACGACCAAGCCCGACGGCATGGGCATCGGGCTCTCGATCTGCCGCTCCATCGTCGACGCTCACGGCGGCCGGCTCTGGTCGAGCGCGCCGCAGGACGGCGGGGCGGCATTCCACGTCGTCCTGCCGGCGCCGTCGGAGGGCGAGTGAGGTGGCTGAACCGGCCAAGGTCATCGTGGTCGACGACGACGAGGCGGTCCTCGACTCCTTGCAGATCATGCTCGAGGCGGAGGGTTTTGCAGTCGAGACCTTCGCCCGGGCGCGGCTGCTGCTGGAGACTTACGAGCGTGCCGGCGGCAGCTGCATCGTCACCGACGTACGCATGCCCGACATGGACGGCATGGCCCTTTTGCAGGCGCTGAGGCGGCGCGGGCCGATGCCGCCGGTGATCGTGATGACGGGCCATGGCGATGTGCCGCTCGCGGTCCGGGCCATGAAGCTCGGCGCGCGCGATTTCGTCGAGAAGCCCTTCGATCCCGGCGTGCTGGTCAGGTGCATCCGGGAGGCGCTCGCGTCCCGCGCGCGAGCCGGAGCCGCAGAGGACCAGCTCGCGCGGCGCCTGGCCGCGCTCACGCCGCGCGAGCGCGAGGTCCTCGAGCAGCTGGTGATCGGCCGGCCCAACAAGGCGATCGCGCGCGAGCTCGGCATCAGCCCGCGCACGGTCGAGATTCACCGGGCCCGGGTCATGGAGAAGATGCAGGCCGAGAGCCTGTCCCAGCTGGTCCGGATGGCGTTCGTCGCCGGCATCGGTCCGGACTGAGCAGACCGTCGTCACCGGATTGCGCTACGTAGTCTGCCGAATGCCGCGGCCCGCGCGCGTCCGGTAGCATACGGCCAATGCATTCCCCCTAGCCCGGGCCAGCGATGCCAGACAGTAGCGGCCAGCCGCCGCCCTCTGCGGGCGATTCTAACCGAGCGACGATTTTCCTCGTCGACGCCGATGATGCGGTGCGCGACGCGGTCGCGAGCGCGCTCCGGGCGGCCGGCTTGCGAACCCGCGCGTTCGGCTCCGCAGAGCCGTTTCTCGCCGCCTATACGCCCGGTCAGCCGGCATGCCTGGTGGTCGATCTCGACCTGCCCACAGATGGGATCGGTCTGTTGCGCGCGCTGGCGGCGGCCGGACATGCGCTTCCCGCGATCGTGACCAGCCGTCGTCTGCGCCGTCGGACGACGGCCAGCGCGCTCTCGCCGATGCCGACCCTGCTGCTCGAGAAGCCGTTCGGGGTCGACGACCTCCTGCCGCTGATCCGCCGGGCCCTGGCGTTGCCGGACGCGACCGAGGGCGGACGCGCGGGATAAGGGCTTCACCTTACGGGATGGACCGGATTCCAGGTCTCCGATCGCCGGCCTAGCCTCATGAATGTCATCGCGCTGCGGAGGCCAAAGCCATGCAAGCCGCTCTTGCCCTCAGAGCTCAACCGGTCGAGCCGGTCCGGCAGACAGCGGAGATCGAGGCGCTGCTCGGCGTCGGCATCACTCAGGACAGCAACGCCGGCCAGACCATCGTCGTCGAAGGCGAGCCGCGGAGCCACGGGTACCGGGTGCTCCAGGGTGCGGTGCGACTGGTCAAGGGCCTGGCCGACGGCCGTCGACAGGTGATCGAGTTCCTGGTCGCCGGTGAATACTTCGGGCTGATCGGCGGCGCCGAGCACGCCTACAGCGTCGAGGCGATCGTAGGCAGCAAGCTCGCGCGCTATTCCTGCGCCAAGCTGGATGCCGCCGCGCGCGCCAATCCCGCGCTCGCCGAGCGGCTGCTCGATCTGGCGCGCACCGATCTCGAGCGGGCGCATGCGCAGATGCTGCTGCTCGGGCGCAAGACCGCCGAGGAGAAGATCGCGTCGTTCCTGCTGGCGCTGGCGCGCCGCCAGGGCGACGGCGCCCGGCCGTCGGGCCTGCTGAGGCTGCCCATGTCTCGCCAGGACATGGCGGACTATCTGGGCCTTACCATCGAGACCGTCAGTCGGACCATGACCCGGCTGCGCCAGGAAGGCCTGATCGCGTTGCCATCGCCTCAGCAGGTCGTGCTGCAGCAGCGGTCGATGCTCGAGGCCCTGGCCGAGGGTGCCGGCTGAGCACCGGATCAGAGGCTCAGGCAGCCTCCTCGCGCAGGCGGAGCCGGACTTCGACCATAGTGGCATCGTCGACCTGGCGAGAGCTCTTAAAGCCCAGACGCTCGACAACCTCCAGCATCGCCCGGTTCTCCTGCAGCACGGTCCCGAACAGCTCGCCGATGCCCTGAGCGCGGGCATAGGCGATCAGCGTTTGCATCAAGACCGTGCCGAGGCCTTGGCCCTTGAGATCGCTGCGCACCAGGATCGCGTACTCGGCCCGTTCCCGGTCCGGATCGGCGGCCAGGCGTACGACGCCGCATAGCGGGTCCTCGGCCCGCGCGTCGGGCTCGAGCGCGACCAGCGCCATCTCACGCTCGTAGTCGATCTGGGTCAGGCGCGCGCAGAGGTCCGGGGCAAGCGTCCGGAACACGGTGAAGAAGCGCAGCCGCCGGTCCTCCGGCTCGGTTCCCTCCTCGACCAGACGCCGGAACGCCGGCGCGTCCTCAGGCCGGATCGGGCGAAGCAGGAAGGTCCGGCCTTTGGGCAGCGCGATCGTCTGCTCGAGCTCCTTGGGATAGGGTCGGATCGCCAGACGGTCGGTGCCCCGACGCCTGGGCTCCGCGATCCGGATGCGGGCATCCAGCGCGACCACCCCCTCGGCGCTGGCGAGCAAGGGATTGATGTCCAGCTCCGCGATCTGGTCGAGGTCGGCGACCATCTGTGCGACCTTCACCAGGGTCAGCGCGATCGCATCGAGATCCGCCGCCGGCCGGTCTCGGAACCCCTGCAGCAGGCGGAAGACGCGGGTGGCGCGCATCAGCTCATGGGCAAGATGCAGGTTGAGCGGCGGCAGTGCCAGCGCCTGATCGCGGACCACCTCGACCGCCGTGCCGCCCTGGCCGAACAGGATCACCGGCCCGAACAGGGCGTCGTCGATCATGCCGATGATCAGCTCCTGGCCGCCCCGGGTATCCACCATCGGCTGGACGTTGAGCCCTTCGACTCTGGCGTTGGGACGGCGCGCGCGCAGGTTCTCGAGCATGGTGCGCGCCGCCTCGTGGACGTTCCATGGGTCGGCAAGCCCGAGCATCACGCCGCCAACGTCGGACTTGTGGGTGATGTCGGCCGACAGGATCTTGAGCGCGACCGGACGGCCGATCCTGGCGGCGGTCTCCGCCGCCTCGTCCGGGCTGGTCACGACCGTGGTCGGCACCACCGGGATCGCGTAGGCGGCGAGCACGTTTTTGGCCTCGACCTCGGTGAGCCAGGTCCGGCCCTGGTCGAGGGCGCGCGCCATAATTGCCTGCGCCTGCTCGGGATGCGGCTCGAAATCGTCCGGGATCGAGGGCGGCACCTGTTGCAGGAGCTCCTGATTGCGCCGGTAGCGCACCAGGTGCATGAACGCCTGCACCGCCGCGGTTGGCGTCTCGTAGGTCGGCATGTGCTCCCTTGCGAACAGGCCGCGCGCCTCCAGCGCGGCGCTCTCGCCGAGCCAGCTCGTGAGCACCGCCCGCTTGACCTTCTTGGCCGCAGCCACGGTCGCGCGCGCGGCATCGGCGCTGTCGGCGACCGCGGTCGGGCAGTTGAGCACCAGCACGGCGTCGTTGCTGCGATCCGCGAGCACCGCCTCGAGGGCGGCACCGTAACGCTCCCCCGGCGCATCGCCGATGATGTCGACCGGGTTGCCCCGGCTCCAGGTCGGCGGCAGCACCGCGTCCAGGCGCTCAAGCGTCGCCGGCGCGAGCTCCGCGAGCCGCCCCCCGGCCTGGATCAGGGCGTCGGTCGCGAGCACACCGATGCCGCCGCCATTGGAGACGATCGCGAGCCGGTCGCCGGTCAGGCGCACGCCGCTTGCCAGCGTCTCGACCGCGGCGAACAGCTCGTCGAGGGTCTCGACCCTGAGCATGCCGGCGCGGCCGAACGCGGCGTCATAGACGCGGTCGGAGCCGGCGAGCGCGCCCGTGTGGGACTGGACGGCCTTTGCGACTTCGGTGCTGCGCCCCGCCTTGACCACCACGACCGGCTTGGAGCGGGCGGCCGCGCGCGCCGCCGACATGAACTTTCGGGCATGCGTGATCGCCTCGACGTAGAGCAGGATCGCCCGCGTGTGCCGGTCGGTCGCTAGGTAGTCGAGCAGGTCGCCGAAATCCACGTCGGCCATGCCGCCCAGCGACACCATGTGGCTGAACCCGACCCCGCGCGCCGATGCCCAGTCGAGCACGGCCGCCAGCACCGCGCCCGACTGGCT
Organism: Geminicoccaceae bacterium; assembly: GCA_036265855.1. Lineage (GTDB taxonomy): Bacteria > Pseudomonadota > Alphaproteobacteria > Geminicoccales > Geminicoccaceae > DATAOG01. The sequence continues at coordinate 4,879 of DATAOG010000337.1, forward strand.
GACGAAGGCGAGATCGCCCTCGAGCGCCTGACCCTGGGCGAAGCTCGCATTCAGCCCGTGGCCCGGAACCATGACGCCGAGACAATTCGGACCGACGATGCGCAGCACTCCGGGTCGCGCCGCCGCCAGCATCGCCTGCTGCAGTGCCGCCCCCTGCTCGCCGAGCTCGGCAAAGCCGGCGCTGATCACCACCACGGCGCGCGTGCCCCTGGCCCCGAGCTGGCCGACGGTTTGCAGAATCGTCGCCGGCGGGGTCGCCAGCACGGCGAGGTCCGGGGTCAGCGGCAGCGCCTCAATGGACGGATAGGTGAGCACGCCTTCGATGGCCTGGTGGTGGGGATTGACCGGCATGATCGGGCCGTCGAAGCCGGCATTGAACAGGTTGTGGGCGAGCACGGCACCGATCGAGCGCGGCGTCTTGCTGGCCCCGATCAGGGCGATCGAGGCCGGCCGGAACAGAAGCTCCAGGTTGCGAACGGACATCGACGGTCGGGCGCCTCAGCCGGACCCGTGCGGCTGACCCGAGCGCGCCCTGTTCGCGCTCCGCTCCGGGATCCCGGTCTCGCGGTGGCAGACCTCGGCGAGCCGCACGATGCCGGCGCGGATCTCGGCCGGGCCCGGATGGCCAAAGCAGAGTCGGAGGCTGTGGCGCGCGGCCGCCCGGTCGACGGCCCAGTCCGGGCCCGGGTTGTAGGCGACCCCGGCCTCGAACGCGGGACCGGCGAGTGCTGCCGTGTCGACCGCATCCGGCAGCGTCATCCAGAGGAATATGCCGCCCGGGGGTGGCCGAAAGTGGGCGGCAGTGCCGAACTGCTCCTCAAGCGCGCCGGTCAGGATCTGGAGCTTCTGTCGGAGCCTGGCCTTCAGGCGGCCGACGTGGTCGTCGAAACGGGCTGCGAAAAAGTCCGCGACGATCATCTGCTCGAGCGCCGGCGTGCCGCCGTCGTTCTTGCAGGCCAACAACCGGCTCAGCACCGGCCAGGGGGCATTGACGTAGCCGAGACGGAGCGCCGGCGCCAAGGTCTTGGAGAAGGAGCCGATGTGGATGACTTCCCCGCCGCCATCGAGGCCGCGCAGCGCGGTCGGCCATTCGCCTTCCCAGAGCAGGTCGGCGTAGCACTCGTCCTCGAAGATCGGCACGCCGTAGGCCGCGCTGACGCGGAGCAGCTCCTGCCGGCGCTCCGGGGTCAGCACCGTCCCCGTCGGGTTCTGGATGGTCGGGATCGTGTAGATGTACTTGGGCCGCACACCGTCGGCACGCAGGCGCTCGAGGACGCTCGCGAGCCGATCGGTGCGCAGGCCGAAGCCATCGAGCGGCACGCCCACGATGGACGCGCCGCGGCGGCGCGCCCGCTCGATCGCGCCGCTGTAGGTGAATTCCTCCATGACCACGGTATCCCCCGGGTCGAGCAACACCTCGTTGACCAGATCGAGGCCCTGGAGCGAGCCCGAGGTGATCAGGATCTCCTCGGCCGCGGCCCGGATGCCGCGCTTGCCCTCGAGCTTGTCGGCGACGAAGGCGCGCAGACCCGCGTAACCCAAGGGATCGCCGCCGAGATTGTAGGCCGCAAGGCTCTGACCCTCGCGCCGCAGCACCCGCTCGGCCGAGGCGATCAGACCTTCGACCGGCACGATCTCGGGATCGGTGTGGCCGCCGGTGAAATTGTACCGCGCCGATCCGCGCCACCGTCCGGCCCCCGGCCGCAGGTCGCGGGCGAAGAGCTGCTCGAAGTCGGTCATTAACACTCCCGAAGCGGCTCGCGATCGATCCTACGGACCCACGTTCTCGGATACCAGCAACGGGAGGCCTCGCCCATAGGCCGCGATCGGCTTCCTGGTGCTTTCTATCCCGAACCGGGCGGGTCACGGAGGAACCCACCATGGCCGCACTGATCAACTGCATCCGGGCCGGCGTCCTGGCGATCGCGATTCTTGGCACGATCGCAATCGGCATGCTCGGGTTCGTCTTCTGGAAGGCCGACGGCCAGTCGGAGGCGCGGATCTGGATCCGGGCCGGGGCCGTGGGCTGCCGCCTTGTTACGGTCAGCCAGGGGATCGGTGCCGAGCCGTGCCAGTCCTGAGCTCTGCTGCCGACTGCGGCAAACCCGATCGGGCCCGGGCCACCTAGCACCCACGGGCCGAGCGACCGGTCCTCGCGCTCGTGCCAGACGGCGCTCGCGAGGTCGGCCCCGAGAGCCCGGCTCCGGCCCAGGCCTCCTGCTCATACCCTGCCGATCCCAGGCCTCAGCCGCCGCCCGGCAG
>DATAOG010000338.1:0-6706 GCA_036265855.1 Geminicoccaceae bacterium
GGCACCGGTCGCCGGACCAAGGCGGCCAAGGGCGCGAGCAGCTAGCGCCGCGGCTGGCCGGAAGCCGGCCAGTCGCCTCGATCCGCGGCTCCGCAACCCTGAACCAATCGGATGCCCGCGCGTTTGATCTTCCCGCTGAGGCGGGGTATGCCCGCACGTCTCGGCCCGCCGCCAGCCGGAGGACTCACGTGATCGTTCGCCATCCTCGTCGCCGACCGGCACCCGCCGGCTGCGCAGCCAAAACCGCTTGAGCATGGCGCGGGCTCGCAGCCCGGTGTGGCCCGGGCGGCCTTATCCACTTGGCGCGACCTGGGATGGATCGGGGGTCAATTTCGCCCTGTTCTCGATCCGCGCCACCAAGGTCGAGCTCTGCCTGTTCGACAGCAGCGGCCGGCGCGAGCTCGAGCGCATCGAGCTGCCCGAGTACACCGACGAGGTCTGGCACGGCTACCTACCCGATGTCGCGCCGGGCCAGCTGTACGGCTACCGGGTCCACGGGCCCTACGAGCCGCGCCGCGGCCATCGCTTCAACCCCAACAAGCTGCTGATCGACCCCTACGCGCGGGTGCTGCAGGGCCAGCTCAGCTGGACCGACGCCCATTTCGGCTACCGCATCGGCAGCCCGCGCCAGGACCTGTCCTTCGATCGCCGCGACAACGCACGGGCGATGCCGAAATGCTGTGTGGTCGACCCTGCGTTCACCTGGGGCGGCGATCGCCGCTCGCGGGTGCCCTGGGCCGAGACGGTGATCTACGAGACCCACGTCCGCGGGCTGACCGAGCGCCATCCGGACCTGCCGGTGCGGTTGCGCGGGACTTATGCCGGGCTGGGCTCGCCGCCCATGATCGACTACCTGGTCAAGCTCGGGATCACCGCCGTCGAGCTGTTGCCGGTACACGCCTTCGTCGACGACCGCCGCCTGATCGAGCAAGGGCTCCGCAATTACTGGGGGTACAACACGCTCGCCTATTTCGCCCCCGAGCCGCGCTACGCTGCCAGCGCCAGCGCCAGCATCGAATTCAAGAGCATGGTCAAGCGGCTCCACCACGTCGGGATCGAGGTCATCCTGGACGTGGTCTACAACCACACGGCCGAGGGCGGCCATACGGGTCCCACCCTCAGCTTTCGCGGCATCGACAACGCCAGCTACTACCGCCTGATCCCGGGCGACGAGCGCTACCACATCGACGAGACGGGCTGCGGCAATACCCTCAATCTCAGCCATCCCCGCGTCCTGCAGCTGGTCATGGACTCGCTCCGGCACTGGGTCGAGGACATGCATGTCGATGGCTTCCGCTTCGACCTCGCCTCGACCTTGGGGCGCGAGGTGCACGGCTTCGACCCCGGCAGCGGCTTTTTCGATGCGATCCGGCAGGACGAGGTGCTGCGCACGGTCAAGCTGATCGCCGAGCCATGGGATATCGGCCCGGGCGGCTACCGGCTAGGCAATTTCCCGCCCGGCTGGGGCGAGTGGAACGACCGGTTCCGTGACGGTGTCCGCCGCTACTGGCGGGGCGACGAGGGCATGCTGCCCGAACTCGCGTCCCGGCTCACCGGCTCGAGCGACGTGTTCGAGCACCTTGGCCGGCGGCCGTGGGCGAGCGTCAACAAGATCACCGCCCACGACGGCTTCACGCTGCAGGACCTGGTCTCCTACGATCACAAGCACAACGAGGCCAATCTCGAGGATAATCGAGACGGCACGGATGCCAACTACAGCTGGAACCACGGCCACGAAGGGCCGACCGACGACCCGGCGACCACGGCGTTCCGCGAGCGCCAGAAGCGCAATCTGCTGGCGACGCTCCTGTTGTCCCAGGGCACCCCGATGCTGCTCGGCGGCGACGAGTTCGGGCGCAGTCAGCAGGGCAACAACAACGCCTATTGCCAGGACAACGAGATCAGCTGGTTCGACTGGACCGGAATCGGCCCCGACGGCGAGCGGCTGCTCGCCTTCGTCCGCTACCTGATCGACTTGCGCAAAGTTCATCCGGTGCTGCGGCGGCCGCGCTTTCTGCATGGCCATGACCGCTCCGCCGACGGCCTCAAGGACATCGTCTGGCTGACGCCCGAGGGCGTCGAGCCGAATGAGGCCTTTTGGCGGGACGGTCGGGCCCGCTGCATCGGCCTGCTGCTGAACGGCCAGGCCGGCGCCTATGGTTCCTGGGATGATCGGCCGCTGGATGACGAGCTCCTGTTGATCCTGCTCAACGCGCACGACGATACGATCGCCTTCCAGCCGCCGGTGGCCGTGCCCGAGGGCCGCTGGCGCTGCCTGGTCGACACCGCGACGCCGGAACGGTCGGCCGCAGGCGAGCACCATCCGGGCGCTGAGCCGTTCGCACTCGAGGGCCACTCGCTCGCCCTGTTCGCTCTGGAGCCGTCGGCAAGCCAGCCGGAGACGGTGACCGCAAGTCCGGGCTTCGTCCAGCAGATGCCGTTCGGGGCCGAGCTGCGGCCGGACGGCATGGTCCGCTTCCGGCTCTGGGCGCCCGGCCAGGACCGCGTCGGGCTGGTGCTCGACGAGCGCGATGAGGCGCTGACGATGAGCCGGAGCGAGGACGGCTGGTTCGAGCTGGTCACGGCCGCCATGCCCGGCAGCCGCTACCGCTATCAACTGGACAACGGCCTGCGGATCGCCGACCCGGCCGCCCGCGCCCAGGAGCACGACGTCCAGGGCCCGAGCCTGGTCGTGGACCCGAACCGTTACGCCTGGCAGAACCCGGCCTGGGCCGGCCGGCCGTGGTCGGAGACGGTGCTCTACGAGCTGCACGTCGGCACCTTCAGCGAGCAGGGCACCTTCGCTGGCGTCCGCGAGCGGCTCGCGCATCTGGCCGGGCTCGGGGTGACCGCGATCGAGCTGATGCCGCTTGCGGACTTCGCCGGCTGGCGCAATTGGGGGTATGATGGCGTCCTGCTGTTCGCGCCAGCTCGTGGTTACGGCAGCCCCGATGACCTCAAAGGCCTGATCGACCACGCCCATGGCCTGGGACTGATGGTGTTTCTCGACGTCGTCTACAATCATTTCGGGCCGGACGGCAATTACATGCCGCTGCTGGCGCCCGAGTTCTTCAACGAAGAGGTGCACACACCCTGGGGGCCCGCGATCGACTTCACCCGGCGGCCGGTGCGCGACTTCGTCATCAACAACGCGCTGTACTGGCTCGAGGAATATCGGTTCGACGGCCTGCGGCTGGATGCCGTGCACGCAATCGAGGACCCGAGCGAGGTCCACATCCTGACCGAGCTCGCCGAGACCGTGCGCCGGGTCATCGGTCGCGAGCGCTACGTGCATCTGGTGCTCGAGAACGATGCGAACCAGGCGCGTTACCTGGAGCGGGACGACGCCGGCAACCCGCTGCAGTATTCGGCGCAATGGAATGACGACTTCCATCACGTCGCGCACACGCTTTTGACCGGCGAGCGCGCCGGCTACTACGGCGACTATGCCGACCGGCCGGTCGAACGGCTGGCGCGGGCGCTCGAGCGCGGCTTCGTCTATCAGGGCGAGCCGTCGGCGCATCGCGGCGGCACCCCGCGCGGCGAGCCGACCGGCGATCTGCCGCCGCTCGCGTTCGTCGACTTCCTGCAGAACCACGATCAGGTCGGCAATCGCGCCTTCGGCGAGCGGCTCACGAGCCTGGCCGCGCCGGAGCGGGTCAGGTTGATGCAGGCGCTGCTGCTGCTGGCGCCGCAGGTGCCGCTGCTGTTCATGGGCGAGGAGTGGGGCGCGCGCGAGCCGTTCCTGTTCTTCTGCGATTTCCATGACGAGCTCGCGGCCGCGGTCCGCGAGGGCCGACGGCGGGAGTTTGCGCATTTCCCGGAGTTCGCGGACGAGGCGGCGCGGGCGCGGATCCCGGATCCCAATGCCGAGAGCACCTTTGTCGCATCCAGGCTCGACTGGTCGAAACTCGATTCCTCCGAGCATGGCGACTGGCTCGCGGTGACCACCAGTTTGCTCAGGATCCGCCACGAGCTGATCGTGCCGCGGCTCGCGGGCCCGGTCGCGGGATTAGGCGCGGTCAGCTGGAACGAGGCGGCGCTCAGCGCCGGCTGGCGGCTCGGCGATGGCGCCCGCCAGAGCCTGGTCGCGAATTTCGGCGACGAACCGACGACCGGCTTCACGCTGCCCGACGGCGATCTCTTGTTCGAGAGCGAGCCGGAACTGGTCCAGGGCCTCCAGGACGGCCGCATGCCCGGCTGGTCGCTCGCCTGCTTCCTGGCGGTCGACGCCTGATGCGCAGCCGCAATGGCTGAGCCGATAGCGGACCTGCCTCGAGCAACTTACCGCCTCCAGTTCAACGCGGAGTTCGGATTCGAGGCCGCGCGCCGGATCGTGCCCTACCTCGCGCGGCTCGGGATCAGCCATCTCTACGCGTCGCCGCTGACCATGGCGCGTCCCGGCTCGGGGCACGGCTACGACGTCATCGACTTCAATCGCCTGAACCCGGAGCTCGGCGACGCGGCGGAATTCGAGGCCCTGATCCTCGAGCTGCACGCCCACGGCATGGGCCTGATCCTCGATTTCGTGCCCAATCACATGGGGGTCGGCGCCGACAACCCATGGTGGCTGGACGTGCTCGAATGGGGCCAGGAGAGCCCGTTTGCGAGCTTCTTCGACATCGACTGGGAAGCGAGCGCGCGCGGCGTGCGGGACAAGCTGCTGCTGCCGGTGCTGGGCGATCAATACGGCCTCGTGCTCGAGGCGGGCGAGCTGCAGCTCGGCTTCGATGCGCAGACCGGCAGCTTCGCTGTCCGGTACTACGAGAACATGTTCCCGATCGCGCTCCGGGACTACCCCCCGCTGCTTCGGAATGCCGCCGAGCGACTCGGCGGCGCCGGCGGCCAGCTCACCGAACTCGCCCGGCGCTTCGGCGCGCTCGCCGGCGGCGGCAGCTCGCGCGCGCGCCGCGGCGCCAGGCGCGACGAGGCGGCGGCGCTCAAATCTGAGCTCGCGGCGCTCGCGGCAACTGGCGCCGCCGGCGCGGCGCTCGAGGCGGCGGCCGCGCGGCTCAACGGCATGCCCGGGCAGCCGCCAACCTTCCTGGCCCTGCACCGGCTGCTCGAGAGCCAGGCCTACCGGCTTGCCTACTGGCGGGTCGCGAGCTCGGAAATCAATTACCGGCGCTTCTTCGAGATCAACGAGCTCGCCGGTCTGCGCATGGAGCGGCCCGAGGTCTTCGAGGCGACCCACAAGCTCATGCTAGGCCTGATCGCGGACGGCAAGGTTCAGGGCGTCCGCCTCGATCACATCGACGGCCTCTACGACCCGAAGCTCTACTGCGAGCGGCTGCTGAGGCGGGTCGCGGAGGTCCTGCCCCGGCCGGAAGGCGCGCCGCCGCCGGCGCTCGACCCGAAGGCGGGCCAGCCGATCTATCTCGTGGTCGAAAAGATCCTCGCCCGCCACGAGTACCTGCGGGAGGACCTGCCGGTCGCCGGCACCACCGGTTACGAGTTCATCGGCCTCGCGGGCGGCCTGTTCGTCGATCCGACCGCCGAGCGCCATCTCTCCGCCACCTATGCCCGCTTCATCGGCCAGGAGCCGGAATTCGGCCAGATCGTGGTCGCGGCCAAGCGCCAGGTCCTGCGCTATTCTCTGAACAGCGAACTGCACGTGCTGGCGCACGAGCTGCATCGGCTGGCGCAGCAGAGCTGGCGCTCCCGCGACTTCACGCTGACCGGCCTGCGCGAGGCGCTCGCCGACGTGATTGCCTGCTTTCCGGTCTACCGGACCTACATCACCGCGGCCGGCGCCAAGGTCGAGGACCGGCGCGACCTCGACTGGGCGATCAGCCAGGCGCGCAGAGCGAGCAACCTCGTCGACCTCTCCGTCTTCGATTTCCTGCACAGGGCGCTTTCGACCGATCTCGCGGATGACGGGCAGTACCGGCGGCGCGACGTGATCGCGACCGCGATGCACTTCCAGCAGCTGACCGGGCCGGTGATGGCCAAGGCGGTCGAGGACACCGCCTTCTATCGCTACGTCCGCCTGATCTCGCTGAACGAGGTCGGCGGCGGGCCGGAGCATTTTGGCACCAGCCCGGCCGCGTTCCACACGGTGGTCCAGCAGACCCAGCGCTTCCATCCGCTCTCGATGCTGGCCGGCGCCACGCACGATCACAAGCGCGGCGAGGACGTGCGCGCGCGGATCAGCGCGCTGAGCGAGCTGCCGGCGGAGTGGCGCCGGCGGGTGCGCCGCTTCGCGCTGCTCAACCGCTCGCGCCGCCAGGAGATCGGCGGCCGGCGGGTGCCGAGCCGGAACGACGAATACCTCCTCTACCAGACGCTGATCGGCGCTTGGCCCTTCGAGGTTCAGGCCCCGGACGACCTCGCTCGCGGCGACTTCACCGACCGGATCGTCGCCTACATGATCAAGGCCCTGCGCGAGGCGAAGCTCGAGACCAGCTGGAGCGCGCCCGATACCGCCTACGAGGAGGGCGTGACCCAGTTCGTGCGCCGGATCCTGGACCCCGTCGGGGGGCGCGCTTTCATCGCCGATTTGCTCCCCTTCCAGGCGGAGATTGCGCGGATCGGGGCCGTCAACGGCCTGGCCCAGACATTGCTCAGGCTGACCGCCCCGGGCGTGCCCGACAGCTATCAGGGGACCGAGCTTTGGGATCTGTCGCTGGTCGATCCGGACAATCGCCGGCCGGTCGACTTCGAGCTGCGCCAGCGGTGGCTGGCCGATCCCCGCCCGATCGGAACG
>DATAOG010000339.1:0-1819 GCA_036265855.1 Geminicoccaceae bacterium
AATGGGGCGAGCGCCCGCTGCTGATCGCGGTGCGGCGGCCGGGAAGCACGGTCGAGCGCGGCGCACTGCTGGAGTTCCTGAGTACAAGGGTCGCCAAGTGGTGGCTGCCGGACGACGTCGTGTTCGTCGACGAGCTGCCGCATACCGCGACCGGCAAGATTCATAAATCGGCGCTCCGTGACCGGTTCCGGAACCATCGCCTGCCGACCGCCTGACCGGCGCGAACCCTCATTCCTTGTGGCTCTTGCCCGGCCCCTTGCCGGCGGCGGCGTCGGCCATGCCGCTCATCAGCTGGCTCCAGAACCGCTCCTGCATCTGCGCGAGCCCCTGAACGCCGCCCGGCAGCCAGAGCTTCATCAGCGCCTCGGGGTCCATCGCCTCGAGCGACTTGGCGAGGCGCTCGTGAAGCTTCGCGACCAGCGCGTCCTGCATCGCCTCGACCCGCGGCAGGCCAAGGAAGGCTCTGACCTCCTGCGGCGTGCAGTCGATGTCGATGTTGATCTTCACAGCTCCGGCTCCGCCGCTGCGGTCATGGCCCCGACTTCTCCTTGAGGACGTGCCCGGCCTGGTCGACGACCTGCACGCGCACCGGCTCGGTGCTGCCGGTCGCCGCCAGCCAGCGATTGAACAGCGTGCGCATGAAGCTGTCCTGACCGCCCTCGGGCACGCTCTTCCAGGCATCGGTCGCGGTGACCTGAACCGCGCGGTCGCCAGCCTGCTTGACGCCGGTGAACAGGTCGATGCCCGCGGCCGCAACCGCGCGATTGTTCAGATAGGTGACCGTGTCGCGAAAGCGCGCGAGCGCATCGCCGTTGTCGGCGGCCGCGAGCTGTGGGGCCGCCGGCTTGTCCGGGGCCGACGGCGGCGGCGCGGCGGGCGCGGGGCTGGTCGCCTTTGCGTCCGCGGCAGCCGCTCCGGCCGGCTCGCTCGCGCCCGCGCCGGCGCTCAGCAACGAGCTGTGAATCCAGCCCTCGGCATGGCGGTCCGGCAGGCGCACCTGTACCCACTCGCCGTTGCGTCCCATCTCGAGGGCCACGGCATTGCGGCTCACCTGGAACAGAACCGGGGCGCCCGCGTCGGGTCTCGCCCGAACGTTGACGCCATTGCCGGTCACGAGCCAATGGTCGCCGTTCGCGGCCAGAGCAAAGCTGCTGCCGAGCATGACCATCAAGCTTGCGGTTAGACTGGCGAGCCGCATCGTTGCCTCCGCTGGAGGGCCACTCCGTCCCCCATCCGCCCGGTCCCGCGGTCCGCCCGAGACTCCGCTCGATCCGGTTCCGCGGCCAAGCTTCGGATGGGCATCCGCCGACTGAGCGGCCGCTGCACACCCGAACGCCCACCCCCGAGGTTTTCCCGCGCATATCGCGCCGTTCGATGCCATAATAGTTCAAACCGGGGTTGCGCCCAACAACATGCGAACCGCCTCCGTCACCTTGTCGCCCCGGACTGGCCCGCCTGCAGTCGACCTGCACGCGCCGCCGGCTCTCAGGATCGAGGAGCTGACCCGGCGATTCGGTGGGCGCACCGTGCTCGACGTGGCGGCCTGGACGATCCCGGCCGCCCGCCACAGCTTGGTGCTCGGTCCCTCCGGCTGCGGCAAGAGCACGCTCTTGCACCTGATCGCCGGCCTGCTTCGCCCGAGCCGCGGCCGGATCCTCGTCGCTGGTCGCGAGCTCACCGCGCTGCACCCCGCCGAGCGCGATCGGTTCCGTGGCCGGAACATCGGCGTCGTGCTGCAGAATCTGCACCTGATCGCGGCGATCAGCGTACGGACAACCTGCGTCTGGCCCGCTCGCTCGCCGGACTGCCGGAGGATGTT
>DATAOG010000340.1:0-2771 GCA_036265855.1 Geminicoccaceae bacterium
ACGCCTACGACCACGACCAGGCCGAGGGCTTCTCCGGCCAGGACTACTTTCCCGACGGCATGGTGCGACCGAGCTTCTACCAGCCGACCGGCGAGGGCGAGGAGGCGGCACTCCGGCGCCGGCTCCAGGCGCTGGCGAAGCTGCGCCGTCAGCGAGGCCCGGCCGGATGAGCGGGGGTGAGCTGCGCGCGGTCGCCGCGGACGAGGCCGAGCTCCGCCTCGATCGCTGGTTCCACCGGCATTTTCCCGAGCTCAGCCATGGCCGCCTGCAGAAGCTGCTGCGCACGGGCCAGGTCCGGGTCGACGGCCGGCGCACCGCCGCCAACGCCCGGCTGCGCGCCGGTCAGAACATCCGCGTGCCGCCGCTCGGCGAGCCGGGCGGACCGGCCCCGAGGAAGGCCGTCAGCGATCAGGATGCCGACTGGCTGCGCTCTCGGATCCTGCACGAGGACGAGGCGCTCCTGGCCCTGAACAAGCCGGCCGGGCTCGCGGTCCAGGGCGGCACCGGGACCATGCGGCACCTGGACGGCATGCTCGCGGGACTCGCCGCGGGCGACGAGCGGCCGCGCCTCGTGCACCGGCTCGATCGCGACACGAGCGGGCTCTTGGTGATCGCCAAGACCGCGGCCGCCGCGGCCAGTCTCACCGAGGCCTTCCGCCGGCATCGGGTCGAGAAGCTGTATTGGGCGCTGGTGCTCGGCCGGCCGGCGATCGCCGACGGGGTGGTCGACCGGCCGCTCGCGAAGCATGCCGGGGCGCGCGGCGAGCGCATCCAGAGCGTGGCCGACGGCCAGCCGGCCCGGACCCGCTACCGGACCGTTGCCCGGGCCGGCAGGATCGCGAGCTGGCTCGCTCTCCAGCCGCTGACCGGCCGCACGCATCAGCTGCGGGTCCACTGCGCCCTGCTCGGCACCCCGATCCTGGGCGATCGCAAGTACGGCGGATCTGCCGCCCTTCCGGACGGCGCGCCGGCCGGACTGATGCTGCACGCCCGCGAACTCCGCCTGCCGCACCCGGCCGGCGGCAGCCTGGCGCTGACGGCGCCGCTCGATCCGAGCGTGCGCGCCGGGTTCGCCTGGCTCGGCTTCGAGCCGGACCCGGAGCTGCCGGGCGCGCGGCTCGCTGACTTCGCGCCGGTCTGACCGGCGGGCGCCGATGCGGCTGATCGTGTTCGATTGCGACGGCACGCTGGTCGACAGCCAGCACGCGATCGTGGCCGCCGCCGAGCGCGCGTTCCGGGGACACGGGCTCGAGCCGCCCTCGGCCGAGGCCGTGCAGGCGACGATCGGGCTATCGCTCGAGCTCGCGATCGCGGCCTGGCGGCCGGAGACCGGGGTCGCCGAGCGCAAGCTCCTGGCGGATGCCTACCGCGCCGCCTGGCGGGCCTTGCGCGACGAGGAGGGCGTGCGCGAGCCGCTGTTCCCGGGCGCGCTCGCGACCCTGACCGAGCTCGACCGGCAGGGCCATCTGCTCGCGATCGCGACCGGCAAGTCGCGGCCCGGACTGCTCAGCGTGCTCGAGCACCACGGGCTCCTCTCGATGTTCGTCAGCCTGCAGACCGCCGATCGCCACCCCAGCAAGCCGCACCCGGGCATGCTCGAGGCGGCTATGCGTGAGACCGGCAGCCTGCCCGGCGAGACCCTGATGATCGGCGATACGAGCTACGACATGGCGATGGCGCGGGCCGCCGGAGTCGGCGCCATCGGCGTCGGCTGGGGCTATCACTCCGTCGACCATCTGATTGCGGCCGGGGCTAGCGCCGTCCTGGAACGCTTCGAGGATCTGCTGGCCTTGGTCCCGGACGAACCCGCATGAAGCGCCTCTACCGGCAGGTCGAGGTGGCGGGGGAGGGCGATCGCCATCGCGTGCTGCTGGACGGCCGTCCGGTCCGCACCCCGGCCAAGCGGGTGCTGACGCTGCCGACCTCGGCGCTCGCCGCCGCGCTCGCCGCCGAGTGGCGGGACCAGGGCGACACCATCCAGGCCGCGACCATGCCGCTGACCCGGCTCGCGAGCACCGCTCAGGAGCGTCTGCCGGGCCATCGCGCGGCCGCGATCACCGAGCTCATCGGCTATGCCGACACCGACCTCCTCTGTTACCGCGCGGCCGCGCCCCTCGATCTGGTCGAGCGCCAGGGCGAGACCTGGCAACCGTTGCTGGACTGGGCCGCGAGCACCCACGGCGCGCGGCTGGTCGTGACCACCTCGATCCTGCCGGTCAGCCAGCCGGCGACGGCCGTAAGCCGCCTGCAGGCAGCGGTCGAGGCGCGCGACGACTGGGCTCTGGTCGGGCTGCACGCCGCGACCACGGCGCTGGGCTCCCTGGTCCTCGGGCTCGCGCTCGTCGACGGCCGGATCGACGCCGGGCAGGCTCTGGCCGCCAGCCTGCTGGACGAGCTGTTCGAGATTGAGCGCTGGGGCCAGGATGCCGAGACCAAGCGCCGTCACGCCGCGCTCAGGCGGGATGTCGAGGCAGCGGCGACCTTTCTCGCGTCGCTCGCGAGCGGGCGTGCCTAGCCGGACGGGCGGGGCCGGGGGCCGGACGCCGCCTCGATCGACTTGGGTGCGGAGCGCACCGCTGGCGGCAGTATCGAAGCTTCGTCGGGTGGCGGCACGAGCGGCCCCTGGCCGCGCCGGGTCGACCAGCATTCCCCGGCCGGGACGCCGCCTGGCGGCTCAGGTGTGAGCGGCACGCAGCCGTGTCCTGCCCGCCTCCGGCGCGAGCCCGGCGAGATCGAGCACCTGGGGGAGCGGGCGGCCTTTATGATCGGAC
>DATAOG010000341.1:0-3823 GCA_036265855.1 Geminicoccaceae bacterium
CGGGGTCGCCTGCACCTCCTTCGGATGGTCCAAGAACGCATTCGCCAGACGCCGGATCTCGGCCGGCATGGTCGCCGAGAACATCAGCGTCTGCCGGCGCTTGCTGACCAGATTCACGAGCCGCTCGACGTCCGGCATGAAGCCCATGTCGAGCATCCGGTCGGCCTCGTCGATCACCAGGATCGTGACTCCGCCGAGCAGGACCTTGCCGCGCTCGAACTGGTCGAGCAGCCGCCCGGGCGTCGCGATCAGCACGTCGACCCCGCGATCGAGCAGACGCCACTGCTCGTCCATGCCGACCCCGCCGATCAGCAGCGCCATCGAGAGATTGAGATACTTGCCGTAAGTCTCGAAATAGTTGGCGGTCTGGGTCGCGAGCTCCCGGGTCGGGCTCAGGATCAGCGAGCGCGGCATGCGTGCCTTGGCGCGCCCGGAGGCCAGGCGCTCGATCATCGGCAGCACGAAGGCGGCGGTCTTGCCGGTCCCGGTCTGGGCAATTCCGAGCAGGTCGTCGCCGGTCAAGATCACCGGGATCGCCTGTTCCTGGATCGGAGTCGGCGTCCGATAGCCGGCATCCTCTACCGCCTGGAGGATCTCCGGACGGAGAGGAAAGTCGCTGAACTTCATTGAGGCCCCTTTAGGGGGAGTGATTTCAAGAACGTGAGGTCCTGGTCGGGGACACGGGCTGGTGCTCGATGTAGCGAGTTGCGGCCGGATGTCAATGCTGCGGGCGAGAGCATTGGCAGATCAGCTTGATTCGCGCGCCGCGCGTCGGCGGGCGCAGGCCGGGACATGGTCAGCGGGGAACCAGGACGAGATCCGCAAAGACACTCGCGCTGACGGTCTCGAGATCGGGCAGCGCGACCGGCGGCGGCATCGGCGCCGCCTCGGCGACCGTGGCCCGGAACATCGGCCGGATCGGCGGCTCGCCGGGCGGCTGCCCGACCTGCACAGACTCGATCGCCTGCACCCGCATGCCCATGCTGGTCGCGACCCGCTCGGCGCGGTTGCGGAGCGTCTGGATCGCCTCGATCGTGAGCTCGTCCTCGACCCCCCGGCGGGCCTCGGCGCTGAGCTGATAGCTGAGCCCGTTGACGTTCAGACCGTCCGCCTGCAGCGCGCCGACCAGCTCGAGCAGCGGCGCGGCCGCGGTCCCGGTGAGTCGCAGATCCTGCTCGGCGACCCAATGGCGCACGTGACCGTCCTTGTCGTAGTCCTGAAAGACGCGGTAGCCGCCGGACGCGGCGCGCACGCTGCTGACCGCGCGCGCCTTCTCGATCGCGGCGGTCATCAGACCGTTGACCGTCGCCTGCGCCGCGGTCGCGGTCGCGGCCTCGGCGTGGGCGGCGAGCACGCCGACCAGCGTGTCCTGCTGAACCTCGCGGGTCGCGGTTGCGCTGAGCGCAAGCTTGGTCCGCGCCGGCTCGTCGGCCAGGGCAACGGGCGCCAGGGCCGCGCACCCGACCAGCAGAGCGACCGGTATCGAGAAGCGGCAGAGCGCCCATGCTCGTCCTGTGGCTCGCGGCGGCATCAGACGTCCAGCTCCTCCACGAGCTTGGCGTTCTGCTGGATGAAGGCGAGGCGGAGCTCGGGCCTGCGGCCCATCAGCTGCTCGACCAGCTCCTCGGTCGAGCAGACGCCCGCGCCGTCACCGTCGGCGGCGATCTCGACCCGCTCGAGCACCCGGGTCTTCGGATCCATCGTGGTCTCGCGCAGCTGCCGGGCGGACATCTCGCCCAGGCCCTTGAAGCGGCTGATCTCGACCTTCCGGCCTTTGAACCTGGTCGCGAGCAGCCGGTCGCGCGCGGCGTCGTCGCGGGCATAGGCGATCTCGCCGCCGGCGCTCAGCCGGAACAGGGGCGGCTGCGCCAGGTACAGGTGGCCGTCCCGGATCAGCTCCGGCATCTCGCGGAAGAAGAAGGTCATCAGCAACGCCGCGATGTGAGCGCCGTCGACGTCGGCGTCGGTCATGATCACGACCTTGTCGTAGCGCAGGTCGGCGCCGCGGTAGGCCTTGCCGTGGCCGCAGCCGAGCGCGGTCACCAGATCGGCCAGCTCCTTGTTGGCGCGCAGCTTGTCGAGGCTGGCGCTGGCGGCGTTCAGGATCTTGCCGCGCAGCGGCAGGATCGCCTGGGTCTCGCGCTCGCGTGCCTGCTTGGCCGAGCCGCCGGCGGAATCGCCCTCGACCAGGAAGATCTCGGTCGCCGCCCGGTCCTCGATCGTGCAGTCGGCGAGCTTGCCCGGGAGGCGCAGCTTGCGGGTGGCGCTCTTGCGCGCGACCTCCTTGGAGCGCTTGCGGGCGAGCCGCTCCTCGGCGCGGGCGATCACGTGCTCGAGCAGCGCCCGGCCGGTCTCGGCGTGGCCGGACAGCCAGTGGTCGAAGTGGTCCTTGAGCGACAGTTCGACCTGGCGGCCGGCGTCGGGCGCCACCAGCTTGTCCTTGGTCTGGCCCTGGAACTGCGGGTTCGGGGTGAACAGCGAGAGCAGGACGCAGGCGCCGCCGAGCAGATCGTCGGCGCCGACCTGGGCGACCTTCCGGCTGCCGGTCAGCTCGCCGAAGCCGCGGAGCGCCCGGATCAGCCCGTTGCGCAGCGCCTGCTCGTGGGAACCGCCGAGCGGCGTCGGGATCGTGTTGCAGTAGAGGCCGACGTAGGCCTCCTCGTCCTCCGGCCAGGCGATCGCCCACTCGAGCCGCCCCTGGCGGTCGCCGAGCTCGGCCTCGCCGACGAACGGCTGGTCGGTGACGCACGCCCGCTCCGCAAGCGTCGCCTTGAGGAAGTCCCCGAGCCCGGCCGGGAAATGGAAGACCTCGCGCTCCGGCACGCCGTCCGCCTCGACCAGCAGCTCAAGATCGCACTGCCAGCGGATCTCGACGCCCCGGAACAGATAGGCCTTGCTGCGCGCCATCCGGTGCAGCAGCGCCGGGCGAAAGTGCAGATTGGGCCCGAAGATCTGCGGATCCGGGCGGAAGCGGACCATGGTCCCGCGCCGGTTGGGCGTGCCGCCGAGCCGCTCGAGCTCGCCGGTCGGCTGGCCGCGCACGAAGCTCTGGCGCCAGAGCTGGCGGTTGCGCGCGACCTCGACCGTCAGTTCCAGGGCGAGCGCGTTGACCACCGAGACGCCGACGCCGTGCAGCCCGCCCGCGGTCTGGTAGACCCGGGCGCCGAACTTGCCGCCCGAGTGCAGCGTGGTCATGATCACCTCGAGCGCCGAGCGGTCGGGGAACTTGGGGTGCGGATCGACCGGGATGCCGCGGCCGTTGTCGCGCACGGTGACGGCACCGTCCGCCTCGAGCCTGAGCTCGATCCAACTGGCATGGCCCGCGACCGCCTCGTCCATCGCGTTGTCGAGCAGCTCGGCGACTAGGTGATGCAGCGCCCGCTCGTCGGTGCCGCCGATGAACATGGCAGGCCGCCTGCGGACCGGCTCGAGACCCTCCAGCACCTCGATGTCGGCGGCGGTGTAGTCGGCGGGCGTGCTGGCGGGGCGCGGCTCGCCCTGGTAAAGATCGTTCATGGGCGCCTATATGCCCTGGCGATCGCTGGAAAACAAGCCGGTTTGGCGCCATATGCGGTATGATCGCTGCGACGTGGCTCAAGATATAGAAGGCGAGCGGGTCTGATCGTGCCGGAGCCCGGATGAACGCCGCCCGTCTTACCCGCCGCTGGTAGGAAGCCGCCGGCGATCCCGCGCGCATGGTCGAAGCGCTGATGGACGAGATCAACGACCCGGCCACCGGCCTGGTGACCCGTGATTTCCTCCGGGCCGAGCTCGCGCAGATTCGCGAGGAGATCGCGACGCTTCGCGGCGAGCTCAGGTCCGA
>DATAOG010000342.1:0-11491 GCA_036265855.1 Geminicoccaceae bacterium
GATGACGCTGAAATCGCTGACCTCCGTACGGAACTGCTCTTTCGAGGGCTAGCCCATGATGAGGAAGGCAAGGGACTCGTATGGACCGGCGCTCCGCCAGTCCTGAGGTCCAAAGATGAAGACCAGAATCCAGCAATCGGCCTCGCTCCTTCGCTCTCTCAGGACTCAGCACTCAGGACTCAGCACTTATCTGCCGAACGCCGGCAGCTCACCGTCATGTTCAGCGATCTCGTCGGCTCGACCGCGCTGTCGGGCCGGCTCGATCCGGAGGACGTCGGCGCTTTGATGCGTGCCTATCGGGACTGCTGCGTTGCGGTGGTCCGGCGCTGGGACGGGCACATCGCCAGGTACCTGGGTGACAGCGTGCTCGCCTATTTCGGCTATCCGAGGGCGAACGAGGACGATGCCGAGCGTGCCGTGCGTGCGGGTCTGGAGCTGACCAGGGCGGTCGGCAGGATCACCGTCGATAACGGCATCGCACTCGCCGCGCGGGTCGGGATCGCGACCGGGCACGTGATGGTCGGCGAGCTCATCGGCGAGGGCGCCGCCCAGGAGGAGGAGGTGTTCGGCGTAACCCCGAACATGGCAGCGCGGCTTCAGGCCGTGGCGGAGCCGGGCACGGTGGTGATCGGGCCGAACACGCAACCGCTGGTCGGCAGCCTCTTCAATCTCACCGACCTTGGACCACAGTCGCTGAAGGGATTCGCCGAGCCGGTCCGGGTCTTCCGAGTCGAGGGCGAGGGCCGGGCCGAGGGCCGTTTCGAGGCGTTGCGTGGTCGCCAGATCACGCCGCTGGTCGGGCGCGCGCATGAGCTCGCGATGCTGATGGAGCGCTGGGCAGCGGCCCGGGAGGGCAATGGCCAGGTGGTCCTGCTTTCGGGCGAGGCCGGCATCGGCAAATCCAGGCTGTTGCGTGCGCTGCGGGAACGGCTCGCAGGCGAGCCGCACCTCGTCCTCAGCCATTTCTGCTCGCCGCATCATACCAACAGTGCTCTCCATCCCGTGATCACGCACCTGGAGCGGGCGGCAGGCTTGATCGCCGAGGACGGCCCGGAGGCGAGACTGGCCAAGCTCGAGGACCTGCTTGGCGAGGTGGCCGAGCGATCGGACGAAGCCGTGACGCTGATCGCTGATCTGCTGGCAGTACCCACCGCGCGGCGCTTTGCGCCACTGAACCTGACGCCGCAGCGTCACCGACAACGCACGCTGGAGGTTCTGCTCGATCAGCTGGAAGATCTGGCCGGCACCCGCCCCGTGCTCGAGCTCTACGAAGACCTGCATTGGGCCGATCCCTCGACGCTCGAGCTG
Source organism: Geminicoccaceae bacterium (assembly GCA_036265855.1). Taxonomy (GTDB): domain Bacteria; phylum Pseudomonadota; class Alphaproteobacteria; order Geminicoccales; family Geminicoccaceae; genus DATAOG01. Next base: position 1,309 of record DATAOG010000342.1, read on the forward strand.
CTCGATCTGCTGATCGAGCGGGTGCGGGCGCTGCCTGCGATGGTGCTCCTGAGCTTTCGGCCCGAGTTCACCCCGCCGTGGGTCGCGCGGGGGCACGTCACCGAGCTGCGGCTCAACCGGCTCGACCGGCGCGAGGGCACGGCTCTGATCGAACGGGTCTGCGGCGACAAGTTGCTGCCCCGGGAGGTCCTCGACCAGATCCTCGAGAAGACCGACGGCGTGCCGCTGTTCATCGAAGAGCTGACCAAGACGGTCCTCGAATCCGGCCTCCTGCGTCTCGCCGGCGACTGCTACGAGCTCACCGGACCGATCCCGGCCCTGGCGATCCCGGCCACGGTGCAGGATTCGCTGATGGCGCGCCTCGATCGTCTGGCGCCGGTGCGGGAGGTCGCGCAGACTGCGGCGGCGATCGGGAGGCGGTTCTCGTTCGAGCTGCTCAGCGCGGTGTCTCAGCTGAACGCGGACGAGCTCTGTTCGGCGCTCGACAAGCTGGCCGACGCCGAGCTGATCTTCCGCGAGGGCTCGCCGCCGCACGTGACCTATACCTTCAAGCATGCGCTGGTGCAGGACGTCGCATATCAGAGCCTGCTGCGCAGCCGGCGCGGGGTTCTGCACGCCAGGATTCTCGACGCGCTCGAGAAGGAGTCGCTCGCAGGCAACGAGGTCGAGCCCGAGTTGCTCGCGTATCACGCGACCCAGGCTGGCGCGCTCGAGAAGGCCGTCCGCTACTGGCACCAGGCTGGAGAGAAGGCCCTGGAGCATTCGGCCAACGCCGAGGCGGCCGGGCATCTGGCGAAGGGGCTCGATCTGCTGAGCGATCTGGGCGAGCCCGAGGCGCGCCGGCAGCTCGAGCTGGAGCTGCGCCTGACGCTCGGTCCGGCGCTGATCGCCACCCAGGGTCAGACCGCCGCGGCGGTCGGCGACAACTACGCCCGCGCGCGCAAGCTGGCCGGCGAGGTCGGCGAGGACACGCAGACCTTTCGGGCGTTGTTTGGCCTCTGGCAGTTTCATCTGCTGCGCGCGGAAGTGCGAATCGCCCGCGCGCTCAGCGAGCAGTGTGCGGCCCTGGCACGGCATCGCGACGATCGTGCGCTGCTGCTGGGCTCCTGTCGGGCGCTCGGCGCGGCGCAGTACTATCTGGGCGAGTTCGAGGCGGCACGGTCGACTCTGATGGAAGGCGTCGCGCTCGCCGACAGCCTGCCGCAAGGCCGGCATCTTCTCGGGTTGCTCGCGGATCCACGGGTCAACTGCCGCTCTTATCTGAGCCGTACCCTCTGGGCTCTGGGATATCCCGATCAGGCGCGTGCTCTCGGCGACGAGGCGCTGAGCCTGGCCGAAGCATCCGGCCACGCGTTCACGCTCGCCAATAATCTGGGCCTGATCGCCGGGCTTCGGGTCAACCTTCGCGATCTCGAGGGTGCGGCGCGCCTGGCTGACCGGCTGATCGCGCTCGCGACCGAGCAAGGTTTTCCCTACTGGCTGGCGAACGGCATGCTGTGGCGCGGCTGGGCCAGGGTCGGCAGCGGCCAGACCGAGGCCGGTTTTGCGGATTTGCAGGAGAGCGTGGCGCGCTTTCGCGCCCGCGGCAATGCGATCACGGTTGCCCACGGCCTGCACCTGCTGGCCGATGCTTACCGCCAGGCCGGCCGTTACGACGAGGGCCTGCAGGCGCTCGCCTCGCTCGAGCCTGGCGATGAATGCCGGCATGAGGCGGAGGCGCGCCGGCTGCATGGCGATCTGCTGGTGCTGGCCGGTCAGCCTGAGGCCGCCGAGGCCCGGTATCGGACTGCGCTTGCGGTCGCCCGCGAGCAGTCCGCCAAAGCCTTCGAGCTGCGCGCGGCCGCAAGCCAGGCCAGGCTGTGGCGCGATCGGGGTCGACGGCCTGAGGCTCGCGAACTTTTGGCGCCGGTCTACGGGTGGTTCACCGAGGGCTTCGCTACCGCCGATCTGAAGGAGGCAAGAGCGCTGCTCGACGAGCTCGCGTGAGCGCGGTCCGCAGATGCCGGCTCGACCAGCTGCTCCTTGAGCGCGGCTTCGTGCAGAGCCGGGCCAAGGCGCAGGCGCTGATTGTCGCCGGCCTCGTGTTCAGCGACGGCCAGCGGCTCGACAAGCCGGGCCAGAGCGTGCCCGTGGACATCGCGGTCGAGGTCCGCGAGCCGAGCTCGCCCTACGTTTCGAGAGGCGGCATCAAACTCGCTCGCGGGCTCGATCATTTCGGTCTCGATCCGGGCGGGATGGTCGCGATCGACCTCGGCGCCTCCACCGGCGGTTTCACGGACGTGCTGCTGCAACGGAGCGCGAGGCGCGTCTATGCGGTCGACGTCGGTCATGGCCAGCTCGACTGGCGGCTGAGGAACGAGCCCCGAGTGGTCGTTCTGGAGCGGACCAACGCCCGCTACCTGAGCCGGGATCTGATCCCCGAGCTGGTCGATCTGGTGGTCTGCGACGCGAGCTTCATCTCGCTCAAGGTCGTGCTTCCAGCGGCGCTTCAACTGACGCAGCCAAGGGCTTGCTTGTTGGCGCTGATCAAGCCGCAGTTCGAGGTCGGCAAGGGCATGGTGGGGAAGGGGGGCGTGGTGCGCGACCCGGCCCTCCATGCGGCGGTCTGCGCGGAGATCGCGCGCTGGCTCGCCGACGAGCAGGGCTGGCCCGTACTGGGCGTCACCGAGAGCCCGATCACCGGGCCCAAGGGCAACCGTGAGTTCCTGATTGCGGCGCGCCGGCCTTGACGACGCCGAGCTGCCTGTCTAAATCAAGACTATGACGGCGGCATCTTCTGTATTGAGACGATCCGAGGCTGCGCCCGCGGGCGCCGGTCCGGAGCGGGATGCTGTCGCGCTGCGCGCCTTCTTCCGCCTGGCCGAGCTCTGGGGCCTGAGCATGGAACAGGCGCGCGTGCTGCTCGGCCGGCCGTCGCGGGCGACGCTCTACAATTGGAAGGCGGGCAGAGCGAAAAGCCTGCCGCACGATACGCTCCGGCGCATCAGCTACCTGCTGGGGATCTTCAAGGCGCTCCAGATTCTCTATCAGGATCCCGCGCTCGCGGACGCCTGGCTCGCGCGACCCAACGCGGCTTTCGGCGGCCAGAGCGCAATCGAGCGCATGCTGGCGGGCGACGTCACTGATCTCGCCGCGGTCCGCGCCCACCTCGATGCCGCCCGCGGCGCCTGGACGTGAGCGAGACGCCCCCGGAGCGGCGGGTCCGCTGGCCCGCCGCCCATCGCATCCTGCCGTCCCGCTATCCGCCGATCCAGCTGTTCGAGCGGCTGACAGACAGCCCGGGGGAGTGGGAGGTCCTGGCCGAGGTCGAGAGCCTCACCAACCCGCGGCTGCGCGACGAGGTCGGCGAGATCCGGCTCGTGCCGGTCGAGGAGCGGGTGAGCGGCCCGGGGGCGAGCTGGGTGATGGCGTCCTTCACCCATCTGAACCCGCAGGGCTCGCGCTTCAGCGACGGCAGCTACGGAGTCTACTACGCTGCCCGCGAGCTCGAGACCGCAATCGCCGAGACGACCTTCCACCTCGGCCGGTTCTACGCCGCGACCGACGACCCGCCGCACGCCGAGGACATGCGCGTGCTGAGCGGCCGGATCGACGCCCGTTTCCACGACCTGCGCGGCGCCGACCACCGCTGGCAGGGCTGCCTCGATCCGGACGACTACGGCGCCAGCCGCGCGCTCGGCGGGAGCTTACGCGCGGCCGGCAGCAACGGCGTGGTCTGGCCAAGCGTGCGCCGGACGGGCGGCCAGTGCCTGGGCGCCTTCCGGCCGAAGGCGGTCGGCATCCCGCTCCAGGGCCGGCACCTGCGCTACCACTGGGACGGCCGGCGGATCAGCCGCTATTTCGACTACGCGGAGGAGCGCTGGGTCAGCCTGCCGCCAATCGATTGAGGCGCCGGAATCCCGCCTCGAGATCGGCGATCAGGTCGTCCGGGTCCTCGAGCCCGGCGTGGATTCGGATGCTCGGGAAGCGCGCGTCCCAATCGGTCGCGGTCCGGTAGCGCTCGGGATGGTTGGGCATGATCAGGCTCTCGTAGCCGCCCCACGAGGCGCCCAGCCCGAACAGCTCGAGGCCCTCGATCAACGCGTGCCAGGCGGCGGTCGGGCAAGGCTTCAGCAGGATCCCGAACAGGCCGCAGGCGCCGGTGAAATCGCGCCGCCAGAGCGCGTGGCCGGGATCCTCGGGCAGCGCCGGGTAGAGCACGCGCTCGACCTCTGGCCGCGCCTTCAGCCAGGTCGCGAGCCGGAGCGCGTTGGCCTGGTGACGCTCGAGCCGGACCGAGAGCGTCCTCAGGCCGCGCAGTGCCTGGTAGCAGTCGTCGGGCGAGACGTAGCTGCCGAGGTCGTACATGCCCTTGCGCAGCGGCTCGTAGAGGGGCTCGGCGCAGCTCACGGTGCCCATCATCAGATCCGAGTGGCCGCCGATGTACTTGGTCGCGGCGTGGATGCAGAGATCGACGCCCAGCTGCAACGGCTTGAAGTACAACGGCGTCGCCCAGGTGTTGTCGATCGCGGTCAGCAGGTTCCGGCGCTTGGCGACCGCGACGATCGCCGGCACGTCCTGGATCTCGAAAGTCAGCGAGCCCGGCGATTCCAAATAGATGAGCCTGGTGTTCGGCCGGATCAGGGCCTCGACCCCGGCGCCGATCAGCGGATAGTAGTAGGTCGTCTCGATGCCGAAGCGGGCGAGCACCCGGTCGCACAACTGCCGGGTCGGCGCATAAGCGCTGTCGACCATCAGCAGGTGATCGCCCGCCCGCAGAAAGGCCAGCAGCGCCTGCGCGATCGCGGTCTTGCCCGAGCTGGTGATCACCGCGCCGTAACCGCCATCGAGCGCGGCGAGCGCGTCCTCGAGGGCAAAGGTCGTGGGGGTGCCGCCGCGGCCGTAGTAGACGCCCCTTACCTGACGCGGCGCCTCGAACGCGGCGACGGTCTCGTAGAGGATGGTCGAGGCCCGGTAGATCGGCGGATTGACCACGCCATGGTTGCGCTCGGGGTCGCGGCCCTCGGTGACCACCAGAGTGTCATCGTGCATCGGGCTTCCTCCGCTTGGCCCTCGGGGCTGGATTTTGCGCCGGCCCTGTGGCAGACCCGAACCAAGGTGCCGGCCGATGGACACGCGCCGACGGGCCGGTCGTGGGCTGGCTGCCGCCGGGCGGCCCGCTTGGGTGCGCGAAAGCGGTGCCCGGACGGGCCGGCCAATCGAACCAATGGAGGACCGTTGATGCGTCTCGCAACCATTCTGCTCATCGGCGGCGCCGCGGTGCTGCTCGCGGGCGCCGACACCGCCAGGGCCGGCGCGACTCTTGATGCGGTCAAGAAGAAGGGCTTCGTCCAGTGCGGTGTGAGCACCGGGCTCACCGGCTTCTCCAACCCCGACGACGCCGGCAACTGGTCGGGGCTCGACGTCGACGTCTGCCGCAGCCTCGCCGCCGCGCTGTTCGGCGACGCCAAGAAGGTCAAGTACACGCCTTTGACTTCCAAGGAACGGTTCACCGCACTGCAATCGGGCGAGGTCGACGTCCTGTCCCGCAACACCACCTGGACGCTCTCGCGCGACACAGCGCTTGGTCTCGACTTCGTCGGCGTGACCTACTACGACGGCCAGGGCTTCATGGTGCCCAAGTCGCTCGGCGTCAAGAGTGCCCTCGAGCTCGACGGCGCCTCGGTATGCGTCCAGACCGGCACGACCACCGAGCTGAACCTCGCCGACTTTTTCCGCGCCAACAACATGCAGTTCTCGCCGGTCAACTTCGAGCGGCCGGACGAGGCGCGGACCGCCTACGAGCAGGGCCGCTGCGACGTCTACACGACCGACAAGTCCGGCCTGTACGCGGAGCGTACCGGCCTGGCGCATCCGGACGACAACATCATCCTGCCCGAGACGATATCCAAGGAGCCGCTCGGGCCGGCCGTCCGCCACGGCGACAACGAATGGGGCGACGTCGTCCGCTGGACCCTGTACGCGATGGTCGAGGCGGAGGACCTCGGGGTCAGCTCCGCCAATGTCGACGACCAGAAGGCGAACTCGAAGAATCCCGAAGTGCGCCGTCTGCTGGGGGTCGAGGACGAGATGGGCAAGGATCTGAGCCTGCCGGGCGACTGGGGCTACCAGATCATCAAGCAGGTCGGCAATTACGGCGAGGTCTTCGAGCGCAACCTTGGCCAGAGCACGCCGCTCAAGATCGACCGCGGCCTGAACGCCCAGTGGAAGAACGGCGGCCTGCAATACGCGATGCCGATCCGCTGACCCGCGCCGCCGTGGCAGGCAGGTACCGGCCGCGCGGACGGTCGGTTAGGCGCGCCGATTTCGCCGGTCGGCGAGCGGCCGGTCGTTGCGGGCGCAGATTGCAAAGTGGCGGGAGCACCGGTGCAGAGATGAACACCAGTTCGTGAACGGCCGGGCGCGATCTGGCCACACGTTGTTCTCAGCAAGTCCGCGGCCGGTCGCGACATGGAGCCCTCCGCTCGGCAGGCGTACAAGTGTGCAACAACGACTTGCGTTCTGCCGAACGGCCGTTGACCAAGACCGAGTATCTATGCATGCTGTGAATATGCGCTTGGGTCAAGTGGCCGCCGACAGGCCACTCAAGCAGGGGAACAGGGCCGGGGACCCCGGCAAAACAGGAGGCCATAAAGGTCATGCGAAAGCTTCTGGGTGTCGCGGCCGTCGCCGCATTGACTCTCGGTGCCGGCGTCGCGCTGGCCGACGAGGTCAAGGGCAAGATCGAGAACATCGACACGACCGCCAACACGTTCCAAATCGGCAGTCAGACCTTCCAGTGGTCATCGTCGAACTCGGCGGGCGTCAAGCTCAAGGACCTCAAGGAAGGCGACATGGTCAAGGTCATGTTTGAGCCGACCAAGGGTGGAAAAGAGAATAACGACGTGATGAGCATCTCGAAGGAAAAATAAGACGAGGGACGTCCGTGCTCGAGCGACAGGCTGACCAGTCGCTCGAGCCGGACCGTTCGGGCGGCTGTGATCTTCGACGCCGCGACCCTCGCCGACCGCTGATCTTCCGATCGCACAGCCATCGGCTTTGCTCCGCCCGCCAGGGGGCGTCGAGTGCGGCGCCCCTTTGCTTGACGGCAGGCGACGATCGGGCTTGACCCCGGCCCGCCGAGAGGCGAGGCTGGGCTCCGGCAATTGGCCCGCAACGGGCAGCGCGAGCGCAGCGCGCCCGGCGCCAACCGTAGAGCGCTATGGCCGTAGACCGCGAGCATCTGGGCGCCCAGCCCGCCAAACCCGCTTTCTGGAACGACCCACGGGTACGCTCGATCGTCTACCAGCTCCTGACCCTCGTGGGCGTCGTGTTGCTGGTCGCCTACTTCGCCCACAACACGATCGACAACCTGCGAAGGCATGGCATCGCCTCCGGGTTCAGCTTTCTGCACAAGCCGGCCGGCTTCGCGATTCCCCAGACGCTGATCGACTACGGCGTGACGTCGCCGAACGCCCGGGTGTTCTGGGTCGGGCTGTTGAACACGATCCTCGTCTCCGTGATCGGGATCGCGCTCGCGACCCTGCTCGGCTTCGTGATCGGGCTCGCGCGCCTGTCGACCAACTGGCTCGTGGCGCGGCTGGCCACGGTCTACGTCGAGACCATCCGCAACGTGCCGCTGCTGCTGCAGATCCTGTTCTGGTACTTCGCGGTCCTGCAGAGCCTGCCGGCGCCGCGCGACAGCATCGGGATCGGCGGCGTATTTTTCCTGAACAACCGTGGCTTCTATACGCCCAGGCCGGTGTTCGGAGCGGGGTCCGGCTGGGTCCTGCTCGCGTTCGCGCTCGCGGTCGCGGCGGCGATCGCGATCGCGCATTGGGCAAGGCGCCGGCGCGAGGCGACCGGCCGCTCGTTCCCGACCGTCGCGGTCAACCTTGGCCTCCTGATCGGACTGCCGTTTGTGGCCCTGATCGCGACCCGGGTGCCGCTCACGTTCGAGGCGCCCGAGATGGGCCGGTTCAAGCTCCAGGGCGGGCTGGTCCTGCTGCCGGAGCTGGTGGCGCTGGCGACCGCGCTCTCGATCTACACCGCATCGTTCATCGCCGAGATCGTGCGCGCCGGCATTCTGTCGGTCAGCCATGGCCAGATCGAGGCGGCTCACGCGCTGGGTCTCAGGCCGGGACCGACGCTGCGGCTGGTCGTGATCCCGCAGGCGCTGCGGGTGATCATCCCGCCGCTCACCAGCCAGTACCTCAATCTGACCAAGAACTCTTCGCTCGCGGTCGCGATCGGCTATCCGGACTTCGTCAACGTGTTCACCGGGATCGTCCTCAATCAGACCGGCCAGGCGGTCGAGGTGATCGCGATCACGATGCTGGTCTATCTGACGCTAAGCCTTACGACCTCTGCGTTCATGAACTGGTACAATCGGCGCATCGCGCTGGTGGAGCGCTGACGATGACGGCGGGGGAGGGCTGAGCTATGGCCCGGGCCGAGGTTCGCGAAGCCGCACCCGCGCTCGCGCCGCCCGCCGCCAGCGTCGGCGTGCTCGCCTGGCTACGCCAGAATCTGTTCTCATCGCCGCTCAACACGGCGCTCACCCTGTTCTGCCTCTGGCTCCTTTACGAGACCGTGCCGCCGCTCGTGAACTGGGCGATCCTGCGTGCGAGCTTTCTCGGCGAGAGTCGCGCGGACTGCGTCGCGGGCGGTGCCTGCTGGGTGTTCGTCAAGGCCCGCTTCGGCCAGTTCATGTACGGGTTCTATCCGCCCGATCAGCGCTGGCGGATCAATCTCGCCTTTCTGATCCTGATCGTCGGCCTGGCGCCGCTGTTCGTCGCGCGCTTCCGCTACAAGGTCGGCTGGGCGGCGGCGCTGCTGATCGGCTATCCGGTGGTCGCGTTCTACCTTTTCCGGGGCGGCGCGTTCGGCCTGGTAGGTGTCGAGACCTCGCATTGGGGCGGGCTGTTCCTGACCCTCGTGGTCGCGGGCGTCGGCATCGTCACGTCCTTGCCGCTCGGCATCATCCTGGCGCTCGGCCGGCGCTCGGCGATGCCGATTGTGCGCGCGTTCTCGATCATCTTCATCGAGGTGATGCGGGGCATGCCGCTGATCACCGTCCTGTTCATGGCCTCGGTGATGCTGCCGCTGTTTCTGCCCGAGGGCGTCAACTTCAACAAGCTCTTGCGCGCGCTGGTCGGGGTGGCGCTGTTCTCGGGCGCCTACATGGCGGAGGTGGTCCGCGGCGGCCTGCAGGCGATCCCCAAGGGCCAATACGAGGCCGCCCAGGCGCTCGGGCTCAGCTACTGGAAGATGATGGCGCTGATCATCCTGCCACTGGCGCTGAAGATCGTGATCCCGGGCATCGTCAACACGCTGATCGGTCTGTTCAAGGACACGACGCTGGTCCTGATCATCGGCCTGTTCGATCTGCTCGGAACCGTGCAGGCGGCGCTCACCGATGCCTCCTGGCTCGGGTTCGCGACCGAGGGCTACGTGTTCGCGGCGCTCGGCTACTGGATCTTCTGCTTCAGCATGTCGCGCTACAGCATGTACGTCGAGCGACGGCTGCACACCGGCCACAGGCGTTAGCGGGCGAGCTTCAATCGGATGGCGAGCGGAGCAGCGAGCTACGGCACCGACGACGCCCCGATCATCGTGCTTCGCGGTGTGCACAAATGGTACGGCCAGTTCCACGTGCTGAAGGACATCAATCTCGATGTCTGGAAAGGCCAGAAGATCGTGGTCTGCGGGCCGTCCGGCTCGGGCAAGTCGACGATGATCCGCTGCATCAACCGGCTCGAGGATCATCAGCGCGGCCACATCACGGTCGATGGCATCGAGCTCTCGAACGACGTGCGCAACGTCGACGCCATCCGGCGCGAGGTCGGCATGGTGTTCCAGCACTTCAACCTGTTTCCGCATCTGACCGTGCTCGAGAACCTCACGCTCGCTCCGGTCTGGGTGCGCAAGACGCCGAAGGCCGAGGCCGAGGCGATGGCGATGCGGCTGCTCGAGCGGGTCGGGATTCCGGAGCAGGCGCGCAAACACCCGGGCCAGCTCTCGGGTGGGCAGCAGCAGCGGGTGGCGATCGCGCGCGCTCTGTGCATGGCGCCCAAGATCATGCTGTTCGATGAGCCGACCTCGGCGCTCGACCCGGAGATGATCAAGGAGGTGCTCGACGTGATGACCGAGCTCGCTCGCGAGGGCATGACCATGGTCTGCGTCACGCACGAGATGGGCTTTG
>DATAOG010000343.1:0-4183 GCA_036265855.1 Geminicoccaceae bacterium
TTTCTTACCTGACCGAGGATCTTGTCCGGCTCGGACACGACGTCACGCTGTTCGCGAGCGGCGACTCGGAGACGCGCGCGCGACTGGTGCCGATCTGCCGGCAGGCGTTGCGCCTCGATCCCGACTGCCAGAACTCCGTGCCCTACGAGATTCTGGCGCTGGAAGCCGTGATTCGTGAGGCGGACGACTTCGACGTCATCCATTTCCATGAGGAATGCCTGCACCTGCCCTGGACCCGTCGCGTCCGGTGCGCCACGCTGACCACGATGCACGGCAGGCTCGACCTTTGCGATCTGGTACCGCTCTATCGCGAATACGCCGATGTCCCGTTGGTCTCGATCTCGGATGCCCAGAGACGGCCCTTGTCGTGGGCGAACTGGCGCGCCACGGTCTACCATGGCCTGCCTGACGATCTCTATCGCTTCCATCCGGAGCCGGGCGGTTACTTGGCCTTCCTCGGCCGCATCTGTCCGGAGAAGGGGGTCGACCAGGCGATCGCGATCGCCCAGCGCGCCAGTATCCCGCTGAAGATCGCGGCCAAGGTCGATGCGGCGGACGAGGAGTACTTCGAATCCGAGATCCGGCACCTCCTGGACGATCCGCTGGTCGAGTTCATTGGCGAGATCGGCGATGGCGACAAGGAGGCGTTCCTGGGCGGGGCGGCGGCCCTGCTGATGCCGATCAACTGGCCGGAGCCGTTCGGACTGGTCGTCATCGAAGCGATCGCCTGCGGCACGCCTGTGATCGCCTTTCCCTTCGGCTCCATGCCCGAGCTGATCGAGCCGGGCGTCAACGGCGTCCTGGTGGACAGCACCGAGCAGGCGGTCTTGGCGGTCGAGGCGCTCGCCACCCTCGACCGGAGAGCGTGCCGCCGTTCCTTCGAGGAGCGCTTCACGGCGGCCCGGATGGCCGAGAACTACGTCCGGGTGTACGAAAGCGGCATCGAGGCCTGCGGTCGCTCCTGACGAGGCGGCGAGGGGCTGCGGCCCGCTGACCCGCCGGCCGGACCTTCTTCCTGACGCGACGACGATCACCTGGGCGGCCGAGTCCACGCTCGATCGACCGGGGTGCCCGTGCCCTGGTGCTGCTGTATCCTCGCGCGATGGAGATCGCGACCTTCAACATCAACAATGTCAACCGACGGCTGCCGAACCTGCTCGAATGGCTCCGGGAAGCGGCGCCGGATGTCGTCTGCCTGCAGGAGCTGAAGGCCTCGCAGGCGAGCTTCCCGGAAGCCGTGATCCGGGACGCCGGGTACGGTGCGGTGTGGCGGGGCCAGAGGAACTGGAACGGGGTCGCGATCCTCGCCAGAGATCGAGAGCCGATCCTGGTGCGCGACGAACTGCCGGGCGACCCCACGGACCAGCAGAGCCGATACATCGAGGCGGCGGTCCACGGCGTGCTGATCGCCTCCATCTACCTGCCGAACGGCAACCCGCAGCCGGGCCCGAAGTTCGCCTACAAGCTCGCCTGGTTCGAGCGGCTGATCGCCCACGCAGCCGAGATCTGGGCAACCGGAGTGCCTGCGGTCCTGGCCGGCGACTACAACGTCGTCCCGACCGACCAGGACATCTACCCGACCAAGTCCTGGGCAACCGATGCGCTGCTGCAGCCGGAGAGCCGGGCGGCGTTCCGGCGTCTCTTGGACCAGGGCTGGACCGATCCGATCCGGACGCTGCATCCCGCAGAGCCGATGTACACGTTCTGGGACTACAAGCGGGATCGATGGCGGCGAAACGCCGGGCTCCGCCTCGATTTCCTGCTGCTCAGCGCGGCCCTGGCCGGCCGGCTGGCAGACGCCGGGGTCGATCGCGAAGTCCGGGGACGGGAGGGAGCGAGCGATCACGCGCCGGCTTGGGTCGTGCTGCGCTGATCACGCCATTGCGGCGCAGATCCTGAGGGCCGGGAACAGACCGGTGGCTCTCGATCGGTCGCTCTGATAGCTATGCCCTGATCGCGATCGCATGGGGAACGCGCGTGGACATCGCGGCTTGGCTGCGGGAGCTGGGGCTGGAGCGTTACGAGCCGAGGTTCCGCGAAAGCGATATCGACGGCGACATCCTGAGCGACCTGACCGAGGGCGATCTGGAGGAACTCGGGGTCTCGCTCGGCCACCGCAAGAAGCTGCTCAAGGCGATCGCCGCGCTGAGCCCGCAACAGCGCTCCAGGGCAGCCGTGCCTGCCGCCGGCCAGAGAGCGCAGCCGCCGGGCGGGCGCGTCAGACGCCGGGCCGAGCGGCGCCAACTGACGCTCCTGTTCTGCGAGCTGGTAGGCTCGACGAAGCTTCTGGCCGGGCTCGATCCGGAGGACATGCGCGGCGTGATCCATGCCTATCAGCAGGCCTGCAGAAACGTGATCGGGCGCTGGGACGGGCACGTCGCCAAAGACACCGGCGAGCGCATGCTCGTCTGCTTCGGCTGGCCTCGGGCGCATGAGGGCGACGCCGAGCGCGCGGTCCACGCCGGCCTGGAACTGGTCGGGACCGTGGGACGGATGACTGCGCACGGCGCGCCGCTGGCGGCCCGGGTCGGCATCGCGACCGGCCTCGTCATGATCGGTGACCTGATCGGGCAGGGCAGCGCGACAGAGGAGGCGGTGGTCGGCGAGACGCCCAACCTCGCAGCGCGGCTGCAGACGTTCGCGGCGCCGGGCAGGGTGGTCATCAGCCAGGCGACCCGGCGCCTGGTCGGCGGCCTGTTCGAGCTCACCGACCTCGGGCCGCAGCGACTGAAGGGGTTCGCCGAGCCGCTGGCCGCCTGGCGGGTGGAAGGCGCCGGTCGGCCCGAGGGCCGCTTCGATGCCCTGCACGGGGAGCGGCTGACCCCGCTGGTCGGCCGCGGCCACGAGCTCGGCATCCTGCTCGAGCGTTGGGAGTGGGCCAAGGATGGCGACGGGCAGACCGTGCTGCTCGCAGGGGAGCCCGGCATCGGCAAGTCGCGGCTGGTCCGCAGCCTGATCGAGCGGATCGCCGGCGAGCCGCATACCCGGCTGCGCTATTACTGTTCGCCCTACCGTTCCAACAGCGCGTTGTTTCCGTTGGTCGACCAGCTCGAGCGCGCGGTCGGCTTCCGGCCGGAAGACACGGCGGAGGCCAAGCTCGACCGGCTGGAGACCGTGCTCGCCGAGGCGACCGCGAACCTCGCCGAGGCCATGCCCCTGCTCGCGACGCTGCTGGCGCTGCCGACGACGTCCCGCTACCCGCAGGTCGACCTGACCCCCGAAGCGCAGAAGCTCGGCATCTTCGATGCCCTGCTCGGGCAGATCGTCGGCCTCGCCGAGCAGCGGCCGCTGCTGATGGTGCTCGAGGATGCCCATTGGATCGACCCGACCTCGAGCGAGCTGTTCGAGCTGATCGTCGACCGGATCCAGCATCTGCCGGTGCTGCTGTTGATCACGTTCCGATCGGGGTTCACGCCGCCTCGCACAGGCCACACGCACGTCACCTCGCTGACGCTGAGCCGGCTCGGCCATCGCCAGGGAACGCAGATGATCGAGCGCCTGACCGGCAGCAAGCCGCTGCCGGCCGAGGTGCTTCAGCAGATCCTGCTCAAGACCGACGGCGTGCCGCTGTTCGTCGAGGAGCTGACCAAGGCCGTGCTGGAGTCGGGCTTGCTGCGCGATGCCGGCGACAGCTACGAGCTGTCGGGGCCGTTGCCGCCGTTCGCGATCCCGACCACGCTGCAGGGCTCGCTGATGGCCCGCCTCGACCGGCTGGCCCCGGTCAAGGAGGTGGCGCAGATCGGCGCCGTGATCGGCCGCGAGTTCTCCCACGAGCTGCTCGCCGGCGTGGCCGACCGGCCGGAGGAACAGCTGCAAGGGGCTCTCGACCAGCTCGTCTCGTCGGAGCTGGTGTTCCGCCGGGGCAGCCCGCCGGCCGGGACCTACAGCTTCAAGCACGCGCTGGTCCAGGACGCGGCCTACCAGTCGCTGCTCAAGAGCCGGCGCCAGCAACTGCACGCTCGAATCGCGACGGTCCTCGAGGAGCGATTCGAGGACAAGGCGCGGAGGGAGCCGGAGCTGCTCGCCCATCACTACCGCGAGGCGGCGCTCCTGGAAAACGCGATCCCCTATGCGGCTCGGGCCGGCGATGTGGCCCTCGGCCGGTTCGCGTTCGCCGAGGCCAGGACGCGCTATCAGGAAGCCTTGGACATGGCGCAGGCGCTGGCGTCGTCGGAGCAGTCCG
>DATAOG010000344.1:0-4551 GCA_036265855.1 Geminicoccaceae bacterium
GGGCTTGCCCTTGGGCGGCGGCAGGGTGCCGGTGTAGATGAGGTCGCGGGCAGCCAGCCGGTCGAGGGTCTGCTCGATCCGGCCGGCGTCGATCAGCGAGGCCTCGGAGGTGAAGACGTCGTGCTCTACCCCGAGTGCCGCGAGATCGTCCCTGATCAGCGCGAGCATGGCCTCGACCGCGCGCCGACGGAAGACCGGCAGCCACTCGCCCTCGGTGCGGGCGCGCCACCGGCCGCCGTCGCGTTCGGCGATCTCTCGGCCGAGCGGAATCAGGTAGTCGCCCGGATACCAGCCCGCGGGCGGCGCCTCAGGCGCGCGGCCGAGCGCCTCCAGATAACGGTAGTGAACCGAGCGCGCGAGCTGGTCGACCTGAACGCCGCCGTCGTTGATGTAGTATTCGCGCGTGACCCGCCACCCGAGCCTGGCGAGCAGGCTCGCGAGCGCATCGCCGAACACGGTCCCCCGGCCGTGGCCGACGTGCAGCGGCCCGGTCGGATTGGCCGAGCAGAACTCGACGTTGACGCCGCGGCTGCCGCCGAGATCGGCCGCCCCGTAGCTGCTGCCGGCGCGCAGGACAATCGGGATCTGCGCGCGCCAGAAGTCATCGGTGAGGCGCAGGTTGACGAAGCCCGGTCTGGCGATCTCGACGGTCGCAACCTTGGGCAGGCCGCGCAGACGCGCGGCCAGCGCCTCGGCGATCGCAAGCGGCGGCCGGCCGGCGGGCTTGGCAAGCAGAAGGGCGGCATTGGTCGCGGCATCGCCGTGCGAGGGATCGCGCGGCGGCTCGACCGTGATCCGATCGGAGCCCGCGCCCGAGGGCAGCTCGCCCGCCGCCTGGCAGGCCGCGATCGCGGCCTGGACGTCGCCGAGGAGCTCCCGGAACAGGTTCATCCCGCCCGACTCGTCAGCTTGAACAGGCGTTCGTGCTCGTCCAGAGCGAAGCGGTCGGTCATGCCAGCGATGTAGTCCGCGATTGCCTCCGCGGTTCGGGCGGCATTCCCGGTCCCGGCGCGCGCCTGCCACTCCGGCGGCAGTCGGTCCGGCTGGTCGCGCAGGCCCTCGAACAGCTCCCGAACCACCCGGTGCGCCTTCCGTGCCATCCTCTGGACTCTGTCGTGGCTGTACATGTGGGCTTGCAGGAACCGGCGCAAGTCTGGCAGGGCTTCATCAACTTTCGGTGAAAATGCGGCCACCGGCCCATCGGCCTCGCGGATGGCCTCCACCGTCGCCGGCCGCACGAGCTCGAGCCTGGCCAGGGTCTCCTCGACCAGGTCGGTCACCATCAGATCGATCAGACGCCGGAGCGTCTCGTGGATCAGCCGCTGCGGCTCGAGCCCAGGGTAACGCGCCCCGACCTGCCGGAGGATTGGGCCTACCAGCGGCAGCGGCGCGAGCTCCTGGAGCTCGAACAGATTGGCGCTCAGGCCGTCGTCGAGGTCGTGACTGGTGTAGGCGATGTCGTCGGCGAGCGCCGCGATCTGCGCCTCGACGCTCGGATGACCGGCGAGCTCGAGATCGTGGTCCGCGACATAGGCGGCGACAAAGGCGGGCACGCGCCTGGCGCGCGGGCCCTCGAACGGGCCATTGTGCTTGACCACGCCCTCGAGCGTCTCCCAGGTCAGATTGAGGCCGTCGAACTCGGCGTAGCGGCGCTCGAGCCGGGTGATCACGCGCAACGTCTGGGCGTTGTGGTCGAAGCCGCCCCAGGGTGCCAGCGCGGCATCGAGCGCCTCTTCGCCGGCGTGGCCGAAGGGGCTGTGGCCGAGATCGTGCGCCAATGCCACCGCCTCCGCCAGGTCCTCGTCGAGCGCCAGCGCACGCGCCGCGGTGCGCGCGATCTGGGCGACTTCCAGAGTGTGGGTGAGACGGGTGCGGAAATGATCGCCTTCGTAGTTTACGAACACCTGGGTCTTGTACTCGAGCCTGCGGAACGCCGTGCTGTGCACGATCCGGTCGCGATCGCGCTGAAAGGGACTGCGCAGCGCGCTCTCAGGCTCGCGATAAAGACGGCCCCGGCTAAGGTTGGGATCGCATGCGAACGGCGCCAGCGCCCGGCGGACGTGGCCATCGCGGCCGAGGCGGCAGTTTGACAAGGCGATCGCTCTGCCTACATTGGGCAAGAGGCGCGGCAGGCGCGGGCGGGCGCCGTTCCGACTGCCAACAATAGGTGTCGTCGATGACGGAAATCAAGGCCCGGCCGGGCCCGTTCAGCGTGACCGAGAACGCCGCGCGGCGGATCGGCGCGATCCTGGCCAAGGAGGCGCAGGCCGGCATGAAGCTCCGGATCAGCGTCTCCGGCGGCGGCTGCTCGGGTTTCCAGTACGGCTTCGCGCTCGACGACCGCGACGAGGACGGCGACATCGCGGTCGAGCGGGATGGCGCGAGAGTCGTGATCGACGGCATGTCGCTGCTCTACATGATCGGCAGCGAGGTCGATTACGTCGAGGACCTGACCGGGTCCTATTTCCGGGTCAACAACCCCAACGCCAGCTCGTCCTGCGGCTGCGGCAATTCGTTCGCGGTCTGAAGCCGGGAGGACGTGACCCGGCGAGGTCGGGCGCTGCGACCGGTCGCGGGGCGGCGGCCGTGAAGATCGCCACCTGGAACGTCAACTCGATTCGGGCGCGCCTGCCGCGCGTGCTGGCGTGGCTCGAGGCCGCGCAGCCCGACGTCGCGCTGCTGCAGGAGACCAAGGTCACGCCCGAGCAGTTCCCGCGGGAGCCGATCGAGGATCTCGGCTACAACCTTGCCGTGGCCGGCGAGCCGGGCGGGCGCAATGGCGTGGCGATCCTCGCCAAGCGCCCGCTCGAGGACCTCTGTCGGGGGCTGCCCGGGGACCAGGCGGACCAGGAGGCTCGCTATATCGAGGGGGTGGTCGGCGGGCTGCGCGTCGCCTCGGTCTACGTGCCGAACGGCACCGCGCTGGATTCGCCCCGATTCGCGTACAAGCTCGCGTTTTACGACCGCCTGAGGATACACGCGGAAAAGCTGCTGGAATACGAAGAGACGCTGGCGATCGGCGGCGACTACAACGTCGGGCCCTATCCGATCGACGTCTACGATCCCCAGGCGCTCGACGGCACGATCTGCTATCACCCGGCCGAGCGGGCGAAGCTGCGGGCGCTGCTGCATCTGGGGCTGTACGATGCCTATCGGGTGGTCGAGCCGCATACCCGCGCGTACAGCTGGTGGGACTATCAGGGGCGCTTCTTCCGCGCCAACCAGGGGCTCAGGATCGACCATCTGCTGCTCTCGCCTCAGGCGACCGATCGCCTGGAGGCGGCCGGCATCGACGCCGAGGAAAGGGCGGCCAGGGCCCCCTCCGACCACGTCCCGGTCTGGTGCATGCTCGCCGAGACCTGAGTTTCCGAACCGGCGATGACGAACCCGCTGCGGATTTGTGTTCTGACCGGCGATCCCCGCCTGCCCGATCCGACTAAGCGCGACCATCGCTACAATGACGAAGACTTCGCCACCGACCGGGCGATGCGCGAGGCGTTCAACTCGTTGAGGCGCTGTCGGTTCGAGTTCTTGAATGAACATGGCGGGCTGTTCGAGCGGATCCGCCAGGATCCGCCTGACCTGGTTGTGAATTTCTGCGACACGGGCTTTCGCAACATCCCGGCGCACGAGCTGCACGTCCCGGCGCTGCTCGAGATCCTGGGCGTGCCGTACAGCGGCGCCACGCCCGCCTGCATGGTGCTCTGTTACGACAAGCAGATCGTGCGTCTGCTCGCCCAGGCGCAGGGCGTCCCGGTGCCGCGCGAGGCCTTTTTCGGGCCCGAGCCGTCCAAGGGCGACCTGCCCGACTTCTACCCGGCCCTGATCAAGCCCAACCAGGCCGACGGCAGCATAGGGATCCGCCAGGATGCCGTGGTCCGCTCGCGCGCCGAGGCAGAGGCCTACATCGGCTGGCTGCGGGCGGAACTGCCGGGCCGGGCGATCCTGATCCAGGAGTATCTCCCCGGGCCTGAGTACGGCATCGGCCTGATCGGCAATCCCGCAACCGGGCTCACGGTGCTGCCCGTGCTCGAGGTCGATTTCGCGCGCCTGCCTGCCGGTCTCAATCCGATCCTGTCGTACGAATCCAAGGTGTTGCCCGACTCGCCCTATTGGACCGAGATCAAGTTCAGGCGCGCCGAGGCCGATCCGGCGGTGCTGGCGACCATGGTGGACCATGCCGGCCGCCTGTTCGGGCGCCTGGGCTGCCGTGACTATGCCCGCTTCGACTTCCGCTGCGCCGCCGATGGCGAGCCGAAGCTGTTGGAGGTCAATCCCAACCCGGCCTGGGCGAACGACGGCAAGCTCGCGTTCATGGCCGGCTTCGCCAGCATCACCTATCCCGACCTGCTGAAGATGATCCTCGACGCGGCGCTGCGCCGGGTCGGTCTCGCCTGACGCTCCCTCAGACCATCCGGCGCGGGATCGCGACCTGCCATTCGCGCCGTGCGAACGGCTCGTCGCCCTCGAAGGCCTCGAGATCGGCGCTGAACTCGAAGGTGGTCCGGGTGGCGGTCAGACGGGTGCGGCATTCGATCCTGACCGACCAGT
>DATAOG010000345.1:0-2347 GCA_036265855.1 Geminicoccaceae bacterium
GGGCTGGCTCGGCTTGGGCTCGATCGCCGCGGGCGGGCTGGGCGCGGGCTCGATCGCGGCTTGCTGGCTCGGCGCCGGGACGGGTGCGGCGGCGCTCGCGGGCGGGACGGGCGGCTGCGGCGCCGCCTCGACCGGGGCCGGCGTGGCCGCGGGCGCCGGCGTCACCCGATCGGTCTCGACCTCGGCCATCCCCGGCAGGTTGATCTGGAGCGTGGAGGTGACGCTCGCGCCCTGGGGATCGGTCGCGCGATAGGCCAAGTTGCCGAACGCGCCCGCGACACCCGGCTCGAGCACCAGATGGGCGAGCGCCTCGGGCGTGAGCACGTCACCGACCTTGACCGGATGGTCGCCATTCTTGATCACGCCCCGCTCGGGCACCTCGGCGATCGTGATCGTCAGCGGGTCGCCTTCCGGATCGACCGGCGGCTTGATGTTGAGCGGGATCGCCGGCAGCGTCAGCACGGTCGTGGCCGCGATCACCGGCGGCCGGTTGGCGCGCTCGACCGTGATCGGCACCCGCCCGATCGTCGTGGCGCCGTGGTCGTCGCGGACCAGGAACGAGAACGAGCCCGCCTCGCCGCCCGCGCCGCGGGTCGGCGTATAGGTCGCGCGGGTCAGATCGGCGATGGTGAGCGAATCGCCGATCGCGACGGTGCGGTCGCCGACCTTGACCGTACCCTTGATCGGCAGACCGCTGACCTCGATCGACAGCGGATCGCCGTCGGGGTCCATCGGCTGACCGATCCCGATCGGCGTCGGCCCGGCATCGTCGAGCACCTGCAGCGGCACCAGGCGCGGCAGCTGCGGCCGCTGGTTCGGCTTGGGCGCGATGAAATAGAACGGCTCGGCGCCGAGCGCGTCGTAGGTGCGCGGCTCCTGCCGGAACGCGGTCTCCTCGAGCACCGTGTCGCGGACCTTGCGGAACAGAAGGTTGAGCTCGAGACCGGGCTCCTCGATATGCTTGAGCAGGGCGGCGGTGTAGGGGCTGTGCGCGCCGGTGCCGTCGACCGCGACGTCGCCCGGCCGGGTCGCGAACGCGACCATCGTGTTGCTCGGCAGATTGTCCATCCTGGCCAGGCCGTCGCCGACCAGTCGCGACCGGATCGGACCGAGCACCCGGCGCAGCTGTTCGGCCAGCGGATTGTCGCGGCAGGCATCGATGATCACCAGGCCGAGCTTTTGCGCCTGCGCGACCTCGCCCATCACGAGGTTGAGCGGCATGGCCTCGTAGAGCAGGTCGCGCTCGCGCTCGAGGCTGGCGTCGACCGGCAGCAGATAGTTCTCGCCGGCGACCTGGACGCCATGGCCGGCATAGTACACGACCGCGACGTCAGCACCTTCCGCCTTGAGCCCGAAGTCCCTGAGCGCGTGCTGCAGCCCGAGCTGATCGAGGTCGGTCCTGAGGTCGACCGCGAAATCGGCGTGACGCAGGGCCTCGGCGATCGCGGCCGCGTCCCGGCGCGGATTGGGCAGCTCGTCGGCGTGCTGATAGGCCGAGTTGCCGACCACCAGCGCCACCCGCTTGCCGGCCGGCGCGCCGGTTGCGTTCCCGATCCCGAGCCCCAGCACGACCAGGCCGATCAGGAGTGCTAAGCGCGGCACCGTACCCTGGGCCTCCTTGTCCCGGCTTTGAAGATATATCATTCCACCGGTCAAGGCCAAAGCCTTGTGCAGTGGTTCACACCCGCGCTCGGCTAGGCGTTCAGGGCCCGGTCGGATCGGCGCCGGCCGCGCTGCGCAGGCGCAGCCGGAGCGGCAGCAGGTCCTCGGCGACCAGGCCCTGGGCCAGCAGATCGGCCGGCAGCACGCCGTCGACCAGCAGGCTCGCGGCGGCGCGCGCCAGCGCCGGCGCGGTCTGGATGCCGCAGCCGCCCTGGCCCGCGACCCAGAACAGGCCCGGCACGCTTTCCTCCATGCCGACGACCGGGCTCTGGTCGGCGGCGAAGGTCACCAGCCCCGCCCACCGGCGGGCGACGCGCAGCACCTCGAACCCGGCCGCGCGCTCGATGCGCTCGACCGCGAGCGCGATGTCGACCTCCTCGGGCTGGACATCGCCGGGCGGAATCGGGGTCGCGTCCGCGGGCGAGCCGAGCAGCAGGCCAGCTTCCGGCTTGAAGTAGAACTCTTCGTCGGCATCGATCACCAGCGGCCAGTCGCGGCCGACCGCGACCGAGGGCTCGAACAGGAACGCGGTCCGGCGCCTAGCCACCAGCCCGATCGGCGCGGCCCCGGCGCGCACCGCCAGCTGGTCGGCCCAGGCGCCGGCGGCATCGACCAGGACCGCCGCTTCGAACGGGCCGGCGCGGGTCTCGAGCCGCCAGGGCGCGCCTTCGGTCGCGATCCCGAC
>DATAOG010000346.1:0-4295 GCA_036265855.1 Geminicoccaceae bacterium
CTGCCGGGCGCGTTTTGCTTATGTCTTCACGACCGGGGGAATCGGGCCGACCCATGACGACATCACCGCGGCTTCGGTGGCCAAGGCGTTCGGGCGGCGCTACGGACGCCATCCCGAGGCCGAGCGGCGGCTGCTTGCCTACTATCCGCCAGAGCGAGTCAATCCGGCCCGCATGAAAATGGCCGACATGCCCGAAGGCGTCGAGCTGATCGACAATCCGGTGAGCGTCGCGCCGGGCTTCAAGATCGAGAACGTCTATGTGCTGCCGGGCGTGCCGAAGATCATGCAGGCGATGCTCGACAGCCTGCCGCAGACCCTTCGGGGCGGGACGCGGATGCGCTCGCGGGCGATCACGGTGATCGCACCCGAGGGCGACGTCGCCAATGCCGGGCTCGGCGAGATCCAGGCGCGCTTTCCGATGCTCGAGATCGGCAGCTATCCGTTCTGGCGGCCGGAGGGGCCGGGGACGACGATCGTATTCCGGGGGACCGATCCGGGCGCGATCGATCAGGCGGCCGATGCGCTCCTGAGCCTGGCCGCCAGGCTCGGAGCCCGGACCCGGGACGACCCGACTGCCGGCGATCCTGCGGCTACGTAGGGGTTCAGCCGCCGCTGACCAGCTTCCACTGGCCGTCCGGCTGCCGGCAGGCGGTGCCGTAGACCTCCTGCACCTGGCCGCCGATCGCCGCCTGCTGCTGGAATTCGCGGCAGTATTCGCCGCTCGTGGTCTCGTAGGTGCGGGTCGGAACCACGCTTCCGGAATGGCCGCTGTCCGGATTCTGCCAGCTGGTGACGGCGCCCGACGGCGCGTATTCGAGGGCGTGGTACTCGGCGCTGTTCGCGTACAGCTGATCGGTCTGATCGAGCGACTTGCCGATGGCGCCGCCGAGCAGGGCACCTGCGACCGTGCCGGCTGCGGTCGCGGCGAGCTGGGCGGGGCCATGGCCGAACTGGGCGCCGAGCAGGCCGCCGGCGCCGGCGCCGGCGATCGCCCCCACGGTCTGTTTCTGGCCATAGCCGCTGCTGGCGCAGCTGGCGAGGCCGACCGCCATCAGCGCTGCGAGCGCGAGGCGGGGTAGCCTGGGCATTGTCCGGTCCTCCGGTCGGGCCGCGTGGGTTCCGCGGCCGGATGCGCGCAAACACTAGCGTTTTCGTAGTAGACCCAAGCTGAACCGGCCGTTCAGCCGCGGTTCAGGATCTAGGACGGCCGATCAGGTCCCGAGCGCCGCAGGCAGGTCCAGGCGGACGCGCAGGCCGCCCGAGGGCGCCGCCTCGAGCGCGAGCCGGCCGGCATAGAGGAGGGCGATGTCGGCGACGATCGCGAGCCCGAGGCCGGAGCCGGGCACCTGCTCATCGAGCCGGCGACCGCGCTCGAGCACCTCGGCGCGGCGCTCAGCCGGCAGACCGGGGCCGTCGTCGTCGATGGTGACGAGCAGGCGTGCGGCGTCGCGCGCGGCCTCGACGCTGACGCGGTGCGCAGCCCATTTGCAGGCGTTGTCGAGCAGGTTGCCGAGCATCTCCTCGAGGTCCTGGCGGGCGCCGCGGAACGCCAAGCCCGGTGGGCAGGCGAGCTCGATCGCGAGCGCGCCGTCGTCGTGCCTGTCGATGTGAATGCGCTCGAGCGTGCGCGCGAGGTCGCGGAGCACCGGCAGGACCTCGGTCCGGGCGCCGAGCACCGAGCCGGTCGCGACCGCCCGGGCGCGCGCCAGATAGTGATCGACGAGCCGACGCATCTGCTCGACCTGGCGAGCGACCAGGACGGCGAGCGCGCCCTCGGTGCGCTCGGCTTCATTGTGCAGGACCGCAAGCGGCGTCTTGAGACCGTGGGCGAGATTGCCGACGTGGGTCCGGGCGCGCTCGACCAGCGCCTCGCCGTGATCGAGCAGCGCGTTCAGCTCGAGCGCGAGCGGCTCGAGCTCGGCCGGCAAGCGGCCCTCGAGCCGGCGCGCCCGCCCGGCGCGGATCGCGGCGAGACTCGCCTCGATGCGCCGCAGGGGTGCCAGACCGATCCGGACCTGGAGCAGGAGCGCGGCCAGAAGGACCAGCAACAGGCCGGCCAGCGCCAACGTCAGCAGGCGATCGAAGCGCCGCTTTTGGGCTGCGATCTCGGCCCGGTCGCCGGCGATCGCGAAGAGCAGCGGCGCGGCCCTGTCCGGCAGCGTGATCAGGCGCACCAGCAGGCGCAGCGACTGGCCATCGGGCCCGGCCACATCCCCGGTCCAGGGCCCGGTCCAGGGGCCGGCCGCCTGGTCGGTGGCGACGCCGGTCCAAGGCCGTCCGCCGGGCGCCGGCGGCACCGGCAGGGTCTGGTCCCACAGCGAGGACGACCGGTCGAGCGGATGATCGGGCGCGCCGATCTGCCAATACCAGCCGGACAGCGGCTGCGTGAAGCGCGGCTCGCCGAGCTGCGGCCGGACCTCGAGCTGGCCATCGGGACCGATCTCGCTGCCGGCGACCAGGCCCTCGAGGAGCACCGAAAGCCTTGCATCGAAGTTGCTCTCGACCATGTCGCCGACCAGCGTCGAGAGCAGCCAGCCGGCGACGCTCAACACCAGTGCGCACCAGACCGCAGCACTCGCGATCAGGTGAAAGGCCAGCGAGTTGCGCCGCATCCCTGCCGACCTGGGCGATTTCTCGCCGGCTCAGCGCTGCACCTGCGCCCGGTAGCCGAGGCCGCGCACGGTCTGGATCACGTCCGCCCCCAGCTTCTTGCGCAGCCGGCCGACGAACACCTCGATGATATTGGAATCGCGATCGAAGTCCTGATCGTACAGGTGCTCGGTCAGCTCGGTGCGCGAGACCACCTTGTCCTGGTGGTGCATGAGATAGGCGAGCAGGCGGTACTCCTGAGCGGTGAGCTTGACCGGTCGGCCTTCGACGGTGACCCTGGCGCTGCGCGTGTCGAGCAGGACCGGGCCGCAGGCGAGTTCGGCCGAGGCGTGCCCGGCGGCGCGCCGGACCAGTGCCCGCAACCGCGCCAGCACCTCGGCCATGTGGAAGGGTTTGGCGACATAGTCGTCGGCGCCGGCATCGAAGCCCGCGACCTTCTCGCTCCAGCGATCGCGGGCGGTCAGGATCAGTACCGGCATTTGCCGCCCCGCCGCCCGCCAGCGCTCGAGCACCGAGATGCCGTCGACCACAGGCAGCCCGAGATCGAGCACGATCGCATCGTAGGGCTCGGTATCGCCGAGATAGTGCCCCTCCTCGCCATCGGCCGCGAGATCGACCGCATATCCCGCCTCGGCCAGGCACTCCTTGAGCTGCCTGGCGAGATCGACATCGTCCTCGACCACCAGCACCCGCATGTGTTTCCCACCTCTCGCGCGCCGCCCCGCGGCGCCTCTGCACGAACCCCGGCGAGCCAATCACTGCCAAGCTTAACCGTTTCTGAACCCTGGTGCGGAGGCCGCTTGCGATGACCATCGACCTTTGGTCATGGCAGCCGGGCGCAGACCTGACTACCGGTCCGCTACGGCCAGAGTGGCCGCGCGCGATTTTGTCTGGAACCTTTGCGCGGTTGCGCCGTTTAGGCTGTCCGGGAGGCATCTGACCCAGCCTGGCTCTCGTTCCTGAACGGCGGTCGCGAGCGCATGAAACTGTCGCCAAGCGGATCTATCCCGATGGCAGAGAATGAGTTCGCCTGGCGGGCAGCCGCTACTCTCGGTTATGGGAATTCGGAGCTGGCGCAGCTTGTACGGTCATCGTCGCGCGCTACCTATAGCGCTGCGGGTGCTGATGCCCCATACGGGCATGCGGCGCGCCGACCCCAGCAGCTCGGAGCATGGCGGTACCGGCTGCTGGAGTTGGCTGGCCAAGGCGCGGAGCTTTGGTGCCCGGAGTTGAGGTATCTACCATTGCGTGAAAGTCGTGTTGGCTTTAGCGCGACTTACGGTATAGTGGGCCCCACCCAAGCGACCTAGGGGGTAGGCGTGAAAGTCAGAGTCGAGCGTATCCGTCGCGGCCAGAGAACGGCCGAGGTGGAGTACATCATCACCAAGACGCCGCGCAAACGGCGCGTCGTTCCTGAGGTCGAGGCCGGCAACCTCGACACCGCGAGCGATCCCTGGAACATGGCCGGGCAGACTTCGGAGCTACGCCTGCCCTGGCGGTTGAACTCGCGCCGCGGCTAGCTGTGGCCGCCCCCCGTGGGCGGCCTACGGGGCAGCACGACGAGCGCGGCGCCTGGGCGACGCGCTCTGCCATGTTCATCAATGCACGCGCAGGATCTGTCCGGTCCTGGCATCACAGATGATGTCGCGGACCTGACCGTCGGTGCCCAGCCATTTGATCTGATA
>DATAOG010000347.1:0-6021 GCA_036265855.1 Geminicoccaceae bacterium
GCTGCAGCGCAGGGCCAGCGACCGCCAGCGTCCGACCGAGGAGCTCGACTACCTGCAGCGCCTGCTGCGCCGTTTCTGACGCCGGAGTCCGTC
Organism: Geminicoccaceae bacterium; assembly: GCA_036265855.1. GTDB lineage: Bacteria > Pseudomonadota > Alphaproteobacteria > Geminicoccales > Geminicoccaceae > DATAOG01. The sequence continues at coordinate 94 of DATAOG010000347.1, forward strand.
CGGATCAGGCAGCGTGCGCCTGCAGCCGTCGCCGAACGCCGATGCCCGGCCGGCGGGTTGCCCTGTCGACCTGCTGCTCCTGCACTACACCGGCATGCCGAGCGCGGAGGCGGCGCTCGCACGCTTGGCCGATCCGGTCGCTAAGGTCAGCGCCCATTATCTGATCGACGAGGACGGCACGGTGGTCGCGTTGGTGCCGGAGACCGCGCGCGCCTGGCACGCCGGTGCCAGCTCGTGGCAAGGCCAAAGCCGCCTGAACGACCGCTCGATCGGGATCGAGCTCGTCAACCCCGGCCACGAGTGGGGCTATCGCGCCTTTCCAGAGCCGCAGTACGCGGCATGCATCGAGCTCTGCCGGGCGATTCTGGGTCGTTGGCAGATTCCAGTATGGCGCGTCCTCGGCCACAGCGACGTCGCGCCGGAGCGCAAGCAGGACCCGGGCGAGCTGTTCGACTGGGCGCGGCTCGCCGCTGCAGGAATCGGTCTCTGGCCCGAGCCGGGGTCCGGGCGGCCGCGCGGCGTCACGCAACTGCAGTCCGAACTCGCGGAGGCAGGCTACCCGGTGCCGCGTCATGGCCGGCTGGATCAAGCGACGCGGTGCGTAATTGCAGCCTTCCAACGGCATTTCCGGCCGGGGCGGGTCGACGGGGATCCGGACGCCGGCACGCGGGCGCAGCTCGACGGCCTGCTAGGGGCGCTCAGGGCGCTTGAAGCTGGCGCGCCGCGACCCGACATCTAGAACGGATCAGGCGGCCGGATGGCCGCTCTCGAGGCAACTCGGGAGAGGAAAGTCCGGGCTCCACGGAACACGGTGCCGGGTAACGCCCGGCGGGGGCGACCCCAGGGAAAGTGCCACAGAGAGCAGTCTGCCCGCCGGGGCCAAGCCGTGTCGGCGTGGCCTGCGGGTGAGGGTGAAAGGGTGCGGTAAGGGCGCACCGCGGCGCCGGCAACGGCGGCGGCACGGCAAACCCCACCGGGAGCAAGACCAAGTAGGGACGACGGCGCCGCGCTCCGGCGCGGCGCGGGCCGGTTTCCGGGCCTGTCGTCCGGGTCGGTCGCGCGAGGCGCCTGGCGACAGGCGTCGCAGAGGAATGGCCATCCCGCGGCGCCCCCGGGCGTCGCGGACAGAACCCGGCTTACAGGCCGCCTGATCCTAATATCGCGCTCGACCGCAGCGATCTCCCGCGACGGTAGAGGAACAAAAGTAGAACAGAAGGGCCGGGATTTGCGTCGTCTCGACCTCTTCTTTCGGCGACGCGAGACGGAGCCCGGCTCCCGACCCGGCGTCTGGCTGATTTTCTTCTCCGATTCAGTGCGTTACGGACGATTCTTGGAAATGGGCCTTGACTGCGCGCAGGCTTAACTCTAGGGTGAAAATTCCCGCTTGCCAAAGTGCAACTATGGTCAAGGGCCAATCGTGCGGCAACGCGCTACCGATCGGACGGCGGACGGGCCGCCACGTCGTCCTGACCGAACGCGAAACCGGCGTTTGATGGTTCGGTCAACCTGGTTCGGCCCGGTCAAGCTCGAGCTGCCGGTGGGCGAATATTGGCTATACCCGCAAGCTTTGGGAGCTTGTGTCCTGCACAACTGGGCCGGGACAAGGCCGATCAAGTCGCCGTCGCATTCTGCGCGCGAGGTCGGCCGGCTTTGACTTCGCTCGCGCTGACCAGGACGACCGATCCCGCGGCCGGGTTCCATGTTCCGGTGCTGCTGCCAGAGATGCTCTCGGCGCTCGCGGTGCGACCTGGAGGCGTCTATCTGGATGCCACCTTCGGCGCTGGCGGCTACAGTCGCGCGATCCTGGCGGCGGGTCCCGGCCGGGTGCTCGCCCTTGACCGGGACCCGGACGCGGTCGCCCGGGGACACCGCCTGGCCGCCGAGCAGGCCCGCTTCAGCATGCTCGAAGGGCGCTTCGGCGCAATGGCGGAGCTGCTCCTGGCCGCCGGCATCCGGCGGCTGCACGGTATCGTGCTCGATCTCGGACTGTCGTCGGCGCAGCTCGACGATCCGGCCCGCGGCTTCTCGTTCATGATCGATGGGCCGCTCGACATGCGGATGTCAGGTCAGGGGTCAACCGCCGCCGAACTGGTCAACCAAGCTGACGAGACGACCCTCGCGAACATTCTCTACCGCTACGGCGAAGAGCCGGCGGCGCGTCGGATTGCGCGGGCGATCGTGGAGCGGCGCCGGCGCGCCCCGATCGAACGCACCCGGGAGCTCGCCAGGCTGGTCGCGGCCGCGATTGGCCGGTCCCGTGCCCGGATCGACCCGGCGACCCGCACCTTCCAGGCGTTGCGGATCCAGGTCAACGACGAGCTTGGCGAGCTCGAGCAGGCGCTGAACTCCGCCGAGCAGCTGCTCGCGCCCGGCGGTCGCCTCATCGTGGTCGCCTTTCACTCACTCGAGGACCGTCTGGTCAAGCAGTTCCTCGCCGCCCGCAGCGGCGGCCTGCCGCGGCCCTCACGACACGTTCCGGAGCCGCCAAGCCGACCCGCGGCCCGCTTCAGACCGCTCGTCCGCCAGCCGATCCGTGCCGATCCGGCCGAGGTCGCCGCCAATCCGCGCGCCCGCTCGGCGCGTCTGCGCGCCGCCGAGCGTTTGCCCGGACCGGAATCTCTGTCATGACCGTGAGGTTCGGGCTCGCGTGCTTCCTGATCGCGCTGCTCGCGGCGTCCGGGCTCTACGTCCTCAAGGATCAAGTTCGTCAGCTCGAGGAGCAGCTGGGCGGCGTCGAGGTCGCGATCGCCGCCGAGAGATCGAGGCTGAACCGCTTGCGCACCGAGTGGGCGTTGCTCAATCAGCCCGGACGCCTCGCACGTCTCGCCGGCGCCTATCTCAAGCTGCAGCCGGCCCAGCCTGGTCAGATCGTGCGGATCACCGACATCCCGTTGCGCGCCGATCTCGAGCTCGAGAAGCGGCCGCTGACCGCGCTGCTGCCGTCCGGCAGCGCGATCCCGCTCCGGCTCAAGCCACCCGAGCGGCTGGCCCTGCCCGGGCCGTGGCGGGACGTACCCGGCAAGGCTCAGCAGGCGGCGCGGAGCCAACCGTGACGCGCCCCCGGATCGAACCCGACCTGCGCCTCGGACGGCAGCGGCTACGGCTGGTCGGCGGCGTGTTCGCGCTGGCTCTGCTGACCCTGGCGCTCCGGGTCGTCGATCTGGCCCTCTGGCGCGGCGATGCCGGAATCGGCAGCGAGGCGCGCGCGGATGCGATCGACAGTCGGCATCGCGCCGACATCGTCGACCGCAATGGCACTCTGCTCGCGACCGACTATCCGACGCCCTCGGTCTATGCCGATCCCGTCTTGGTGCTTGATCCAAAATCGGCCGCGACCGCCCTCGCCGGCGCGCTCAAGGGAAGCGACCCTGCCGACCTGCTCGCAAAGCTGGAGCAGCCACGACGCTTCGTCTGGCTCAAGCGCCAGATTACTGACGACGAGGAACGGGCAGTAATCCGGCTCGGCCTGCCGGGCATCGGATTTCGGACCGAGCGCCACCGGATCTACCCGCAGGGCGCGCTGGTCGCCCATCTGGTCGGCTATGTCGGCATCGAGAACCAGGGGCTTGCCGGCGTCGAGAGCAGCTTCGATGGTCGCCTGACCGATTCGGACCAGCGGCAGACGCCGCTCGTGCTGACGGTCGATCTCGGCGTCCAAGAGGTCGTGCGCAGCGAGCTCAAGGCGGCGCGGGCGCGCTTTGCCGCGAAGGGCGCCGCCGGCCTCGTGCTCGACGTCGCCAGCGGCGAGCTCATGGCCGGGGTCAGCCTGCCCGACTTCGACCCCAACCGCTACCAGGAGGCATCGGCCGACGCCCTGTTCAGCCGCGTCACTCTCGGCACCTACGAACTCGGCTCGCTGTTCAAGCTGTTCACCGTCGCGATGGCCCTGGATGCCGGCGCAGTCGACCTGTCCACGAGCCTGGACGCCACCTTGCCGTTGCAGTTCGGACGCTTCCGGATCGGCGACGACCACGCCAGGCGGCGCTGGCTGAGCGTGCCGGAGGTGATCGCGTTCTCATCCAACATCGGCGCCGCCCGGATGGCGATGGCGCTCGGGACCGAAGCACAGGTCAACTACTTCCGCCGGTTCGGGCTGCTCGACCGGCACCCGATCCGCCTGCCTGAGGTCGCCCTGCCGCAGCAGCCGGCGCGCTGGCGCCCGATCAACACCGTGACCGCCGCCTACGGCCACGGCATCGCCATCTCGCCGTTGCAGATGGCGGACGCCGTATCCGCGATCGTCTGCACCGCGCCGCGACCGCGTGCGCATGTGGTCGCCGAGGGCGTGAGGGCCGCCTGGGACCGGCCGCTGGTCTCGCCCGAAACTTCGGCCAAGCTGCGATGGCTGATGTGGCTCACCGTCACCGAGGGCACCGGCAAGCTGGCCAAAGTGCCGGGCTACCTGATCGGCGGCAAAACCGGAAGCGCCGACAAGCCGGTCGGGGGCCACTATCGGAGCGGCGGCCTGATCTCGTCGTTCATCGCCGTCTTTCCGATCGACCAGCCCCGATACGTCGTGCTGGTCACGCTCGATGACCCGAAGGGCGACGCCGACAGCTTCGGCCTGGCCGAGGGCGGCTGGACCGCAGCGCCCACGGTCGGGCGGATCATCAGCCGAATCGGACCGCTCCTCGGTCTGCCGCCGGTCGACCCGGATGCCGAGCGTTGGTTCCGCGACCGCCTGGTCGAGGGTGAGGCGCACAACGGCCGGACCGGCCGGACCGAGCCCAGCTTCAAGGCCGCGGCCGGGGTCAGATGGGTCGATGACTCCCGGGGAGAGGCCGGATGCGGTTGCGCGCCCTGCTCGGTCCTGGGGTGACGGTCGTCGGCGCCACCGCGGCGACCGAGATTAGCGGGCTAACTGCGGATTCGCGCGCTGTCCAGCCGGGCTGGCTGTTCGCGGCGTTGCCGGGCACCCGGACCGACGGCCGCAGGTTCATCGCGGATGCGATCGCCCGCGGTGCTGCCGCGATCCTGGCGCCGCCCGACCTCGCCCACGCCGGGCTCAGCGTGCCCCTGGTGCCCGACCCCGACCCGCGCCGCCGCCTGGCGCTGATCGCCGCCCGCTTCTACGGCCGGCAGCCACGCTGCATCGCTGCGGTGACCGGCACCAGCGGCAAGACCTCGGTTGCGTGGTTTACGATGCAGCTTTGGACCGAGCTCGGTCATCCTGCCGCATCGCTCGGGACGCTCGGGCTGATCGCCCCAGCCGGCCGGGACGCGGCCGGCCTGACGACGCCCGATCCGGTCCGGCTGCACGCGCTGCTGGCCGAACTTGCCGCCGGCGGGATTGAGCATCTGGCGCTCGAGGCCTCGAGCCACGGCCTCGATCAGCGCCGGCTCGACGGCGTGCAGCTGACAGCCGCGGCGTTTACCAATCTCTCACGAGACCACTTCGATTATCATGGCAGCCAGGACGCCTATCTGGCGGCCAAGCGGCGTCTGTTCAGCAAGCTCCTGCCGCCCGGGGCGACCGCCGTGCTCAACGCCGACCAGCCCGAGTTCGAGCCGCTAGCCGCGGTCTGCCGGGCGCGCGGCAGCGCCGTGCTCGACTACGGCCTCGCGGCCGCGCGCCTTCGCCTGCTCGAGCGCCGGCCGGCGCCGGACGGGCAGACGATCGGCTTCGCGTTCGACGGTCGGCAGCACGAGATCCGCACGCCGCTGGTCGGCGCCTTTCAGGCAAGCAATTTGCTCGCTGCGCTCGGCCTGGTGCTGGCGAGCGGCGCCGATCCCGATGCCGCGGCCCGCCTGCTCGGTCGGCTTTCGGGCGCGCCCGGCCGGATGCAGCGGATCGGCCGTCACCCGAGCGGGGCGCCCGTGTTTGTCGACTATGCCCACAAGCCGGACGCGCTCGCCAAGGTGCTCGATACCCTACGTCCGGACACCGAGAAGCGGCTGGTCCTGGTGTTCGGCTGCGGCGGCGATCGC
>DATAOG010000348.1:0-5380 GCA_036265855.1 Geminicoccaceae bacterium
GGTAGACCCGGGGCTCGGGCTTGAAGACGCCGACCGCCTCGACCGAGAGCACCGCGTCCAATAGGCCGTGGATCCGCGCGCTCCGCGCACCGGCCTCGAGCATCTTGGGCTCGCCGTTGGAGAGGATCGCGGTCTTGAGGCCGCCGGCACGCAGCCGGCGCAGCACGTCCGGGACTTCCGGGTAGGCGTCGAGCTTCAGATAGGCCTGGAGCAGCGCCGCGCGCAGGCCCGGCTCGACGCCGGTGCGCGCGAGCGCGTAGTCGAGCGCATCGCCCGTGACCTGCCAGAAGTCGGCGTGGCGGCCCATCAGCGCTCGCAGCCAGGTGTACTCGAGCTGCTTGGCCCGCCAGAGCTGCGAGAGAGCGTCGCCCCGGTCGCCGAGCTTGGCGCGCAGCCCGCCGACCGCCGAATGCACGTCGAACAGCGTGCCGTAGGCGTCGAACACGCAGGCGCGGATCCCGGCCATGCGCGGCGCGCTCATGAATCGGGCGCGGGCTTGGTCGCGGGCAGCCGCGCCTGCCGACTGGCGCGCGCGGCGTGACCGATGCCGTGGAGCGGCTTCAATTGCGGCGTCGGCGGCGAGCCGAAGCCGGCGGGCACCACGACCGGCAGGTCGCCAGCCTTGGGCGCGGGTCCGGGCGCTTGCGCGGCCGAAGTCGCGAGCATGGCCTCGGGCGCCTGGTCGCGCGGCTTCAAGGTCGGCGCCGGCACCGGGTCGAGCGGGCCGTTGATCGGCCGGAACCAGACCGTGGCGACCTCGGGCTCGTTCAGGCGCCAGCGGTACATGTTGCGCCCCTCCAGCACGCGCTGGACGTAGTTGCGGGTCTCGGCGAACGGGATCAGCTCGATCCAGTCGACCAGCGCGTGGCGATCGCCCCGGCGCGGGTCGCCATGCAGGCGCAGCCACTCATCGACCCGGCGCGGCCCGGCGTTGTAGGCGGCGATCGCGAGCGCCGGCTCGCCGTAACGGTCGAGCAGCGTCTTCAGATAATAACTGCCGAGGCGGATGTTGTAGTCCGGGTTGCCGGTGAGCAGGCCGCGATTGTAGTGCAGGCCGAGCGAGCGGGCCATCAGCGAGGCGGTGTGCGGCATCAGCTGAAGCACGCCCTGGGCGCCCTGGTCGCTGGCGCCCCAGGTGTTGAACACGCTCTCCTGGCGGGCGATGCCGAGCAGCAGCGCCGGCTCCGGCTCGCCCGCGGGCGGCCGGACCAGGCGCTCGATGTCCGGGATCGGGAACGCTGCTGCCTCGTTGACCTGGCCGTAGTAGGCCGCGAGCCGGCCGACCTGGCCGACCAGGTCGGGACGGCCGCTGGCAGCCGCGAGCTCGCCGATCAGCCCGACTTCGGCCGGGCTCGCGGCGAGATCGGCGAGCCGGATCAGGAACGGCAACAGATCGTCGGTCGCGCCGACCTCGATCAGCATGCGCGCGACCCGGACCAGCTCCTTGGCCTCGAAGCTCGCGCGCAGGGCGGCATCGGCGACCGGCGCCGGCGCCGGCGGGTCGGCGGTGCCGAGCTCCTCGGCCGCGAGCTGGCCGTAGTAGGCGATCTGATGTTTGGCGGCGCGCTGGTACCAGGCGGTGGCCAGCGCCTGATCTCCGAGCACCGCCGCGCTGCGGCCGGCCCAATAGGCGGCCCGGGCGCGATCGCCCGGCGCCGCCGTCCCGGCGTACAGCCGCTCGAAATGGCGCAAGGCCGTGTTCGGCTGCCGCTCGAAGCGGAGCGCAAGCCAGCCCGCGAGCCATTCGGCCTCGACGAACTCGTCGCCCGCGCTCTGGCCATGCCGGCTCGCGAGCTGATAGGCGAGATCGAAATCGCGGGCCCGCAGCGCGCGCCGGATCTGCAGCTCGCGCTCGAACCACCAGCGCTCCGGGCGGACCAGCTCGTCCGGCGGGTTCAGGAGCATGGCGACCACATCGCCGTCGCGCTGCTTCTGCCGGCGCCAGCGCAGCCGGTCGAAATCGAGGCCCTGGTCGTCGCGGAGCGCCGCCGGCACCGCCTCGACCGTCCGATCGATGCCGGGTTCGTGCCGCTGCAGGCGCATCCGCGCGATCGCGAGCTTGCGCTGGTCCTCCGGCACGCGCCCGAGCATGCGGTTCGCGGACCGGCGCCGGTAATCCCAGAGCAGATTGTCGAGGCGGTCGATGTTGTCCTGGGTGGTCAGGAGCCGACGGTATTTCTCGAAGAACTTCTGCTCCTCGCCCGGCGAGAAATCGCCCTGCACCCAGGCCCGTCGGATCAGCGCCTTGGCGGCCTCGTCCTGATCGATCCGGAACAGCGCCTCGGCGTAGCGGATCGTGCCGCGCGTGGTCAGCGGCGCCCGATCCTGAAAGAATTCGCGGATCAGGTCGTGATCGGCGGGGTCGGTGATCCTGCCCTCGGCGACGATCTGCAGCTCTTCCGGCCAGGGCCAGTCCGGATGGCTGAGCAGGAAATGGGCGATCGTGGCGAAGTCGTTCGGCTCGCGCGGCTCGAGCATGCGCAGCCAGCGCAGCGTCAGCGCCGGCAGCGGATCGTCGACCGCCTCGACCAGCCGAAACGCGCGCCCGAAGTCGCCCTGGTCGGCGGCCACGAACGCCTGGCCGACCGCGTCCCGATCCTGCGGGTTCAAAGCCAGGGCCGGCCGGATCACGGCAAGCAGCGCGAGGCCGAGCGCGAGACCCGGCCAGACCGCCCGCAGCCGTTGCCGGCTCAGGGCCGGACGCGCCTGCTGGCACGGCCGATGATGATCGCTTCGGATCGGCATTTCCCCCAGGCCGGCCGTCTGTGGCAGTTGAAACGCATCGCCGGCTGGCGGCCGGGCGCGGGCTCGATTCGATCGCGGCACTCGGCTTGCCGCACCCGGCCCCTCCTCTTATGGTGCCGGAGCCTTAAACTGTCGTTAAAGGGTCCGAGGCGCAGCCCTGAGCCGCAACCTTCCGACGGAGTGAACCGGCCATGTTCCACGGTTCCATTGTGGCGCTCATCACGCCCTTTCGCAACGGTTCGATTGACGAGGCCGCTCTGCAATCGCTGGTGGAGTGGCATGTCGAGCAGGGAACCCACGGCCTGGTGCCGGTCGGCACGACCGGCGAGTCGCCGACGCTCAGCCACGCCGAGCACCGGCGCGTCGTCGAGCTGGTGATCGAGGCCGCCGCCCGGCGCCTGCCGGTGATCGCCGGCGCCGGCTCGAACTCGACCGCCGAAGCGGTCAGTCTCGCGACGCACGCCAAGGCGGCCGGCGCCGACGGCATCCTGGTCGTGACGCCCTATTACAACAAGCCGACCCAGGACGGGCTCTACGCCCATTTCAAGGCGATCCACGACGCCACCGACCTGCCGCTCCTGATCTACAACATCCCGGGCCGCTCGGTGGTCGACATGAGCATCGACACGATGGCGCAGCTCGCGCGGCTGCCGAACGTCATCGGCGTCAAGGACGCGACCGCCGATCTCGGCAGGCCCCTGCACACGCGCCTCGCCTGCGGCAGCGAGTTCTGCCAGCTGTCCGGCGAGGACATCACGGCGCTCGCGTTCCTCGCCAACGGCGGCGACGGCTGCATCTCGGTGACCGCCAACGTGACCCCCCGCCAGTGCGCCGAGATGCACGAAGCCTGGCAGAGGGGGGATGCCAAGGAGGCGCTCGCGATCCACCTGCGGCTCACGCCGCTGCACAAGGCGCTGTTCCTCGAGACCAGCCCGGCGCCGGTCAAGTATGCGGTTGCCCGGCTCGGCCGGTGCACCCCGGAGGTGCGCCTGCCGCTGGTGCCGCCCAAGGCTCAGACCCGCGAGGCGGTCGACGCCGCGATGGTCGGGGCCGGACTCATGAACTGAGAGAGCGTTGGCCAAGGATCAGGGGGTCGGGCGCAAGGTCGTCGCGCGCAATCGGAGGGCGAGCCACGACTACTTCATCGACGAGCGGTTCGAGGCCGGAATCGTGCTCCAGGGCACCGAGGTCAAGGCGTTGCGCGACGGTCGCGGCAACATCAACGAGGCCTACGCCGGCGAGCAGGGGGGCGAATTGTTCCTGATCAACGCCTACATCCCGGAATACCACGCCGCGAGCCATTTCGGCCACGACACGCGGCGCTCGCGCAAGCTCTTGCTGCACAAGCGCGAGCTCAACAAGCTGATCGGCGCGGTCCGCAAGCAGGGCCAGACGCTGATCCCCTTGTCCCTATATTTCAATCCGCGCGGGCTCGCCAAGATCGAGCTCGGCCTCGCCCGCGGCAAGAAGACCTACGACAAGCGCGCCAGCATCAAGACCCGCGACTGGCAGCGCGAAAAGGCCCGCCTGATGCGCGAGAAGGGGTAGGTCGACCGAATGCCGCTCGACCGGACGCGCCCGTGACCACCATGCTGCATCCGCTCTCCGCAGAGGCGCTTGCCGCCGGCATCGACCGGCTCGCGCAGGTCGATGCCGATGTCGCGCGGGCGCTCGGGCGGATCGGCTATCCGGCGCCGCGGCAGCGGCAGCCCGGCTTCGCGACGCTGCTCAGGATCATGGTCGCGCAGCAGCTCTCGACCCGGTCGGCGGCGGCGATCTGGGCTCGGGTCGAGCAGGCCTGCCTGCCGCTGGTCACGGCCGAGAGCTTTCTCAAGCTCGAGGAGGCGGCCTTCAGGACGATCGGCTTCAGCCGGCAGAAGATGGCCTACGGCCGGAGCCTGGCCGAGGCGGTCGCGAGCGGCGCGCTCGATCTGGAGTCGCTGGCCACGCTGCCCGAGGACGAAGCGATCGCCGCGATCGCGGCCCAGCGCGGCTTCGGCCGCTGGAGCGCCGAGATCTATCTGCTGTTCGCGCTCGGCCGGGCGGACATCTTTCCGGCCGACGATCTCGGGCTCCAGATCGGCATGCAACGGCTGAAGCGCCTCGAGGCAAGGCCGAACCGCAAGGCCATGGACCAGCTGGCCGAGCCCTGGCGGCCGCTGCGCGGCTGCGGCGCGATCTTTCTCTGGCACGTCTACGGCGCCGCGACGCTCGACGAGCGGAAGGCAAAACCGGCCGCTTGATCGGCGGGTCGTTCCCGGCGACAAGTCGGCGGATCGGCAGCGGAGGGAGCCTCGCCATGCCCGGGTTCGACAAGTCGAAAAGGCAGCTCGTGGTCGCGATGGATCATGGTCGGGCGCTGGGCGCGGTCAGGGGCCTCGAGGACCCGGGACGGGTGATCGAGATGGTGGTCGAGGCCGGCGCCGATGCGATCATGACCAGTTTCGGCGTCATCAAGCGCTATCGCGATCGGCTGATCGGCCGGATCCCGACCCTGCTCCGGGTCGACGGCGGGCCGAGCCGATATCGGGAGGACTGGCTCGAGTACACCGAATGGAGCCTGTTGTACACCGCCGACGACGCCCGCGCGCTCGGGGTCGACGGCATCTGCTGCATGGTGTTTATGGGCGGCGAG
>DATAOG010000349.1:0-1796 GCA_036265855.1 Geminicoccaceae bacterium
ATCGCGCTCTCCTGGGGCGCCTCGCTCGTGATGGCGGTCGTCTGGGGGGTGGCGCTGGGCGTCGGCTTCGGCCTGCTGATGTCGCTCACCGTGCGCAACATGAGCGGCACCTACTGGGGCATCCTGTCGCTGTCGCTGGCCGAGATCGTGCGCATCGTCGCCTTGAACGAGCGCTGGCTCACCGGCGGCGCCAACGGCATCACGGTCATCTACACGGTGGAAAGCCTGCCTTGGATCGTGCTCGGCTCCGCGCTCGCGGCCGCCCTGCTCGTGCATCTGATCGTCGCCTCGCCGTTCGGCCGGACGATCCGCATGATCCGCGAGGGCGACCGGCTGCCGCAGGCGCTCGGCAAGAACGTGCTCCTGTTCAAGATGGAGACCATGGCGCTCGGCGGCGCGATCGGCGGCCTCGCCGGCGCCTACTACGCATTGATGCAGCGCTACATGAGCCCGGACGACGTGAAGCCGATCGAGACCTTCATCATCTGGGCCATGGTCGTGCTCGGCGGCCGGGGCAACGTCTGGGGAATCGTGCTCGGCACGATCGTGGTCCAGGCCTTCTATACCGGCAGCCGTTTCCTGACCGGGCTGGTCCCGATCGAGGCCGACACGCTCGCAGCACTGCGCCTCGTGCTGATCGGCGCCCTGATCACGCTGGTCATGATGTTCCGCCGCGAGGGGCTGGTGCCCGAGCGGCGCCGGGTCTATCGGATCTGACGCGGGAGGGCCGGATGAGCGCCAGGTACGATGTCGTGGTGATCGGCGCCGGCCACAACGGCCTGGTCGCCGCCGGGTACCTGGCCCGGAACGGGCTTTCGACACTGGTGCTCGAGCGCAGCGACCGGGTCGGTGGCGCATGCGTCACCCGCGAGTTGCTCCCGGGCTTCAAGCTGTCGACCGGCGCCCAGCTTCTGGGCATGCTCCGGCAACGGATCATCGACGACCTCGAGCTCGAGCGGCACGGCCTTCGCTATCACCTGCGCGAGCCGGAGGTCTTCGTGCCGTTCCCGGACGGCCGGCACGTCTTCTTCTATGCGGACGCCGGGCGGACCATGCAAAGCATCGCACAAATCGCGCCGGACGATGCCGAAATCTACCCTCGTTACGAGGCCTACACCGCGCGGATTGCCCGGGTGCTGAACGGCTTCATGCTGGAGCCGCGGCCGTCGCTGCCGGAGTTTGCCGCCGCCTTCGATGGCCCGGATGGCGCCGACATGCTGAACTGCGCGCTGTTCACGAGCGTCGGCGACTACCTCGAGCGCTTCTTCACTTCCGATTACGTCAAAGGTCCGATGGCCTATGGCGGCATGTCCGGCTCGGCGGCGAGCCCGTGGACGCCGGGCACGGCGTTCTCCAAATTCTATCACTCCGCGACCGAGCTCGGCGGCCGGTTCGGCTGCTGGGCGATCGCGCACGGCGGGATGGGCGGAATCACCGAGGCGCTCGCCAAGGCGGTGCTGGCTGCGGGCGGGAAGATCCGGCTTTGCGCCACCGTCCAGGAGATCCTCTGGCGACAGGGCCGCGCAGCCGGCGTGGTCCTCGAGGACGGTGACGAGATCCCAGCCGAGATCGTGCTCTCCAACGCCGATCCGAAGGCGACCTTGCTGCGGCTGGCGCCCAAAGCCGCGGTCCCCGACGAAATCCGGACCCAGCTTCAGAGCCGGCGCAACCTCGGGACCGGCGCCAAGATCAACTTCGCGCTCGCCGAGCTGCCCGATTTCGCCGCGCTGCCGGGCAAGGCGCTCGGCCCTCAGCATTGCGGCGGGATCATGATCGCGCCCTCGCTCGACTACATG
>DATAOG010000350.1:0-3031 GCA_036265855.1 Geminicoccaceae bacterium
GGGCGGCCTCGCCGGCCGCGGCGCGCGCTACCTCGAGAACTGCCGGCTCCTGGTCGCGGGCATGCGCGCGCAGGGCTTCGAGACCCTGCTCCCGGACGAGCTGCAGGCACCGATCATCGTCACTTTCAGGATGCCGGCCGACCCGCGCTTCGTGTTCGAGGGCTTCTACGACCGCCTGCGCGCCCACGGCTATCTGATCTATCCGGGCAAGCTGACCGTCGCACCCTCGTTCCGGATCGGCTGCATCGGGCGAATCGGCGCCGCCGAGATCGAACGCGCGCTCGTCGCGATCCGCGCGACGCTGAGCGAACTCGGGGTCGCTGACGGCCGTCCGGATTCCTGACAGCAAGGACCTCAAGCCATGAGCCAGAGCCTCGATTTCGGCTACGTGCGCGCCTACCGCGGACCGGTGCAGGCGGTACTGCTGGACTGGGCCGGCACAACGATGGACTTCGGTTGCATCGCGCCGGCGGTGGTGTTCGTCGAGGTCTTTCGCCGCCGGGGCGTGCCGATCAGCACGGCCGAGGCGCGGGTCCCGATGGGCGCGCACAAGCGGGTGCACATCCAAAAGCTGACCGAGATCGATTCTGTCCGCCGGCGCTGGCGCGAGGTCCACGGTCGGGCGCCGACCGATGACGACGTCGAGGCCATGTTCGAAGACTTCGTGCCGCTCCAGCTCGAGTGTCTCTCGACCTACAGCGAGCTGATTCCGGGTACGCTCGAGACGGTCGCGGCGCTACGCCGGCGCAGCATCAGGATCGGCTCGACCACCGGCTATACGACCGAGATGACGGCGATCAACCTTCGCGACGCCGAACGCCAAGGCTACCGGCCGGATTCGACCGTCTCGGCCTCCGAGATGCCGGCCGGTCGGCCCTATCCCTTTATGTGCCTGCAGAACGCGATCAATCTCGGCATCGACTGCGTCGCCGCCTGCGTCAAGGTCGACGACACCGTTCCGGGCGTCGAGGAAGGGCTGAACGCCGGCATGTGGTCGATCGGACTCGCGGTCAGCGGCAACGAGGTCGGCCTCTCGCTCGCCGAGTGGCAGGCGCTGCCGTCCGGACAGCAGGCGGCGCTGCGCGAGCGCGCCTACCGGCGCATGCTCCAGTCAGGCGCGCACTACGTGGTCGACACGATCGCCGATCTGATGCCCTGCATCGACGCGATCGAGGCCCGCCTGGGTCGCGGCGAGCGGCCGTGAGCGACGATGCGCGCCGCCGCGCCGGGTCCGTCACTGAATCATGAACCAGCAGATGTAGGGCAACACGTGCATCAGGTGCCGGCGGCGCATCAGGAAGGCGCGCGCGATCCGCCGGGCCCCACCAGGCTCTGACATCAGGCTTATGAAATTCCTGATGGCTTTGCGCTGGCTGCCGTCGCGTTCAGCCACCTGATTCCTGACCGTCGAGATCCACCAGCCGATCTGCGATCCGAGGTACGCCAGGGCCCTCGAGCGCGCCTGCAGCGCGATCCGGCGCCCGTGCAGCGCGGTCAGCGGATCGCGGTCGTCGGTGAACGGGACCGCGCACCAGGCGCCGTCGCGCAGCGCCAGCAGGAAGGACAGCAGGGGTCGGCGGTATCCGGCCGCGCTGAAGCGCGCGAGCACCGCCTGCCAGTCGACACCTGCATGGCCCCAATAGACCAAGGCTGCCGCCTCCAGCCGGTGGCGCAGGGCAATCCGCCCGAAGGCATGGCCCAGGTGCCGGATCTGGCTGTGCCCGATCAGGTGGATCAGCTGGTGCTCAACCGAGGGGATTCGGACCCTGCCGTCGCCGAAAGCGACGGGTCGGGCCCGGTCCAGAACCTCCGCGGCCGTCAGCACGCGCACCTGCCTCGGCGTCGCGAACAACTCGGTATGCAGATCGATCTGACAGATGCCTCCGGCGCGTCGAAACTCGCCTTGGACTTCACACGGCGCGAAGCCTGCATCCTGGAGCGCCCGGTTGGCATCGGCGAGCCTCGCGTGCGGCACCAGAAGGTCGAGGTCGCGGAGCATGCGCCAGCCGTCGTCGGGATAGAGGCCGTCGAGCAGCCGGATCGTGCCCTTGAGCAGCACCGGCTCGATGCCCGACCGGTTGAGCGCGCCGACCGCGGCCGCCAGTTCGTCCCGGAGCTCGCCGTTGCGTTCGATGCTCGCAGCGTGGACCGCTTCGAGAAACGCCGCCAGCTCCGGATCCAGCGGCCGCGTGAGATCGAGCTCGTGCAGAGCCGCCGCGAACGCCGGCAGGACGTACTCGGTGCTGGCCCGGCCGAGGACGCGCTCCCAGGCGACGTCCGGGCAGGCCACCGCGCAGCGCAGCTCTTCCGATGCCGCGAAGCCCCGCAGCCGCTCGGTCAGCACGCGGGCGATCAGATCGAACGGGTGCACCCGAGCCGCGATCATGCTGTCTTCAGCAGCGAGTGAATCCACTCGACCGCGCGGTCGAGATCGCCATATCTCAGTCGGTAGGCCGGCACCGTCTCGACCCAGCGCAGCGTCTCCGCCAGGACGACCGGCCGCCGATTCATCAGCGACCGGGCATGGCACAACCCGGCGAGCGCTTCGGCAGCGGTCATCGCCTCCGACTCGAGCCTGGCCCGAGGCTCATAGCGGGGGAAGACCAGAGCCTTGACCGGCAGCCCGCGATCCAGCGGCGCAACGCCCGCGTCATCCAGCTCCAGATAGCGGATATGCAGGCCGGCCAGCTGATGCACGGGGAGCGCGTCGAGCCCCGGGAAGCGGCGGCCAAGCGTGCGCCAGGAGCCGCGCTTGATGCCCGGCGCGTAAGGCACCGGCCAGACCAGCCGGCTGCCGCGCTCGAGCGGCGCATAGTCGTCGGTCACGAGCTCCGCGCCTGCGGCCACCAGCGCTGCCGCGAGCGTGCTCTTGCCGGAGCCTCGCGCGCCGGGCAACACCACGCAGCGCCCGTCCGCGGCCACCGCCGAGGCGTGCAGAATCCCGAGCCACTGCCGCGGCCGGCGGGCGATCTCGAGCAGTGCTGTGAGACACCGGTGGCGTGCCAGGGCGCGATTGGGCGTGAGCTCCTCG